>CANJOX010000051.1 GCA_947475795.1 Gemmatimonadota bacterium | reverse complement strand
TCGGGGGCGGCTGCAGGGGGGCGCCGTGGCACTGTCGGCCGCGATCGCCAAGGCGCGGGCCGAGTGCACGGGGAATTGCCAGAGCATTGTCGTGGACGCGGGCGATCTCTTCTCCGGCACGCCGGCCTCCGACTGGGACGCCGGCAAGCCGACGGTGGCCGTGATGAACCGCCTGGGACTGTCGGCCGGCGCGCTGGGCAATCACGAGTTCGACTTCGGGCAGGACACCCTGCGGGCGCGGCTCGCGGAGCTCACGCACAAAGTGCTGGCGGCGAACGTGCGCGGCCCGGACGGCCGTCCGCTGCCGTGGCTGCGCAGCGATACGGTGATCGTGCGCGGGGGAGTGCGCATCGGCGTCGTGGGCACCGCGGGCACGCACACGGCCACGTCGACCAAGCGGCGCAACGTCCGTCTGCTCACCTTCCTCGATCCGGCACCGATCATCAGCGAGCGCGTCCGCGCCCTGCGGGCCGGCGGCGCCCAGATCGTGATTTCGCTCATTCATGACGGCGCGCGCTGCGAGCGCGATCAGTCCACGGGCTGTCGCGGCGACGGCATCGACGTGATCGATCGGCTCACTGACCGGCCCGACGTGTTCGTGATGGGGCACTCGCACACCAACATCGTGCTGCGTCACCGCGACATGCCGGTGGTGCAGACCTCGTCGAACGGACGCGCGATTGCCGTGGTCGACGTACCGCTCGACGGCGGCGAGGCCACCGCCGGGATCCGCTACGTGAACGGCGCCGAGCGGGTCGGGGCCGATCCGGTGGTCGATTCGATCGTCGAGGCGGCCACCCGCAAGGTGGAGGTGCGCATGAACCGACCGGTGGCGACAATCGCCGAGCCGCTGATGCGCCGCGGAACACAACATGCGCTGGGGAACCTGATCGCCGACGCGGCGCGGGTGAACGGCAACGCCGACTTCGGGGCGTGGAACAACGGCGGCATGCGCACCGATGTCCCCGCGGGACCGCTGGTGTTCGGTGGCGTGCACGAAATTTCCCCCTTCGGCAACGTGCTCGTGCGCATCCGCCTGCGGGGGCGTGATCTCGCGGCGGCGGCAGAGCGCTGGGTGTGGGGCGGCCGTCCCAATTCCCATGTGAGCGGGATGACGATCGAGTACGACCCGGCCGCGCCGCAGGGACAGCGGGTACGGCGGGTGCTCGGCGCCAATGGGGCGCCGGTCGATCCCGATCGTATTTACTCGATCGCCATCAACGATTTCATGATCGACGATCCGGAGGGGGCATCGCTCGCCCGCACGGTGTCGGTCGAGGTGCTGACGGTGCGTGACAGCGACATGCTCGCGCGCTACCTGCAGTCATTGCCACAACCGGTCCGTGGAGATGCGGCCGAACGTATTCGCGCCGTGGGCGCGGGAGTCTCGCGATGAGTGACGTGACGGCGCCGGCGTCGGCCCCCGATGCCTTGCGGGTGTATGTGAACGAGCGGGGCGTGTCCGTGCCGCACGGGTCCGTCGCGCTGGATGCGGTGCGGGCCCTCTATCCCGAACTCGCCGACGAGGTCCACGCGGGTCGTCAGCGACTCACCGACAGCCGTGGGTTGCCGGTGGATGCCACGCAGCCGCTGGTTGGCGGCGCGATCTATCGGGTGGTGCCGGTGCGGGAGCGCCTGGCCGCCGACGGTGAGCACGAGGGTGCGGCATGAACGTGGTTGCGCCGTTGGGGGCGCCGTCGCGCGCCGTGAACCCCGCCGTGGTGAACCCCGCCGTGGTGAACCCCGCCTTCGTGGACGCCGTGCAGCGGCTGCCCAAGGCGGATCTCCACTGCCATCTCGACGGGTCGCTGCGCCCGTCCACCCTGCTGGAACTGTCCCTCGAGCGGGGGCTGGCGTTGCCCGCCACCACCGAGGCGGCGCTGGGCGCATGGATGCGCGTGGACGACGCGCGCCATCTCGAGGACTACCTCGCTCGTTTTTCCGTGACGCTGGCGGTCATGCAGGACGCCGCGTCGCTGGATCGCATCGCCTACGAGTTCGTGGTCGACGCGGCGCGCGACGGGGTGCGGTACATCGAAGCGCGCTTCTGTCCGGCGCTCCATTCAGCCGGTGGCCTGTCGGCCGATGAGGTGATGACCGCCGTGCTGCGCGGACTCGCGCGCGGCGAGGCGGAAACCGGCACGATGGCCCGGGCGATTGTCTGCGCGCTGCGCAGCTTTCCGTGGCCGCACGCGCTCGAGATGGCGGAGCTGGCCGTGGCGTACAAGGGGCGGGGCGTCGTGGCCTTTGATCTCGCCGGCGGTGAGCTCGGCAATCCCGCGTCGGCGCATGCCCTGGCCTTTGATTACGCGCGACAGCATGACCTGTCGGTGACCGTGCATGCGGGTGAGGGCGATGGCCCGTCGAGCATCCGCGAGGCGGTGCACCGGTGCGGTGCCGACCGGATCGGACACGGCACGCGGCTGCGTGAGGATCCGTCGCTCGAAGCGTACGTGATCGATCACCGCATCGCGCTCGAGGTGTGCCCCACCAGCAATGTGCAAACGCGCGTGGTGCCCACGTTCGCCGAGCATCCGCTGGCGCGCTACGTCCTGCTGGGCGCCGTCGTGACCGTGAACACCGACAACCGCCTCATGAGCGGTGTGTCGCTCACCGACGAATACGTGCGGTGCGCACAGCATCTGCACTTCGATCTCGACACGCTGGCCATGCTGGCGATGTCCTCGTTCGACGCGGCGTTTCTGCCACACGACGACCGCGAGACGCTGCGCGACGCCATGGCCGAGACGATCGGGGACGTGCTTGCCGACGTCGGCGACGTCACGGTCACGCTGTGAGCGACCACGCTGTGAGCGACCACGCTGTGAGCGACCACGCTGTGAGCGACCACGCTGTGAGCGACCACGCTGTGAGCGACCACGCTGTGTCTGAGGTGCCCGGCACCGCGGCTGCCGAGCGCGCGGCGGCCTACATCCGCGCGCGGACGGGGGCGTCCGCGCCGACGCCGGTGTGCGGGATCGTGCTGGGCTCGGGGCTGGGCGGGCTGGCCGACCGGATCGAAGGGGCGGTGCGCATCCCGTTTGCCGAGGTGCCTGGTTTTCCCGCCGCCACGGTGGCCGGGCATGCCGGGCACGTGCTGGTGGGGATGCTGGGTGGGCGTCCCGTCATCGCCATGGCGGGCCGCTTCCACATGTACGAAGGGCACGACGCCGCACTGTCGGCGCTTCCCGTGCGCGTCATGCACGCGCTCGGCGTGCCGGTGTATCTCGCCTCGAATGCCGCCGGCGGCGTGCGCCGCACGTTCAATCCGGGTGATCTGATGGTGATTGCGGATCACATCAACCTCATGTTCCGCAATCCGTTGTTCGGCGCCGTGGAGCCGGGTGACGAACGCTTTCCCGACATGTCGGCCCCGTACGACGCGGCGCTGCGCGCGCTCCTGCACGAGTGCGCCCAAACGACCGGCACCACGTTGCAGGATGGCGTGTACTGTGGCCTCACGGGACCGACGTACGAAACGCCGGCCGAGGTGCGGATGCTCGAGCGGCTGGGCGTTGATGCCGTTGGCATGTCCACCGTGCCCGAAGTGATCGTGGCGCGGGCGCTCGGCATGCGCGTGGCGGCCGTCTCCTGCATCACGAACAAGGCGGCCGGTCTCTCACTCGAGAAGCTCAATCACGCCGAAGTGATGGAGGCCGGGCGCGCCGTGGCCGGCCGCTTCGAGGCGCTTGTCACGGAGTTCGTGAAGCGCTTGCCGTAAGGCCCGACGCCCGACGGGCGGCGATCAGCGCTTGCTCAGCGTTTGGCCGGCGTGCGCGGCAGGGTGGAGAGGCGCGTCTTGAAGCTCTGAAACGCCCGTGTATCGCGGGTGAGCGACTTCAGTAGCGCCGGGTCAAGCTTTGCGATCTCGGCTTCGGTGTTCGCCACGCGATTCTCTTCGATGGGGTGCGAGGCGAAGAAGGCGTCGACGCTGCTGGGGTTCCGCGCGCGTTCCGCGATAAGGATGCGGAACATGCTCGGGATGCCGCGCGGGTCGATGCCGGCACGCACCACATACGTGACGCCGAACCGATCGGACTCCGCCTCGTCGTCACGACTGAACTTCGCGAAGCCCGCCTGTGCACCGACCTGCAGCACCGTACCGGCTACGCCCTGACAGGCCGACGGCACGAACAGGCAGAGTCCGGAGAGCCCGATGTTCGCACGCTGCGCCTTGGCCATCTGCTCCATGCTGTGGCGCTGCGTGACGTGCGCGATTTCGTGTCCGAGCACGCCGGCAAGCTCCGACATGCTGGTGGTTTTTTCAATCAGCCCGCGGTACACGTAGATGTGCCCGCCGGGGACGGCGAAGGCGTTGATGTCCGGCTGGTCGACCACGTTGAAGCGCCACGTGAGCGCGCGATCATCGGAGACGCGCGCGATGGAGTCGCCGAGCACGTTGATGTACCGCACGACATCCGGATCGCGCACGATGGGCAGCTCGCGTTCGACCTGCTGGGCGTACTCGTTGCCCATGGCCACCTCGTCCTGCGTGGGGGGCACGCAGGCGGCACCGGCAACCACGGCCACCAGCAGGGCCGTGCGCCACCACGCCCGCGGCGCGGGCGGCAGGGGGCTGCTCCATCGTGTATTCTCAAGCATGGCTATCGCCCGTCAGAAAAAAGCCGTTCGTGGAGTGGGGGGCACTCGGCGCCCCCGTCCGGTATACCCCACCGGCGGCGCACGGTGTCCGTGAAACTACTCACCCTGGCCCGCGACCTGCAGCGCCGGAAGGCACGGGAGCGGCAGCATCGCTTTGTGGCCGAAGGGGTGCGGACAGTTGAGGCGTTGCTGGCGTCCCAGTTGCCGGTGGAGGGGGTGCTGGTCACCGAGGCGCTGGGCGAGCCGGCACGCGGCCGTGCGCTGCTGGCGGCGGCTCAAGCGCGCGGCGTGCCCGTGACGGTGGTGAGCGAGGCCGACCTGGCCAGTGCGGCCGACACCGAGGCGCCGCAGGGGGTGCTGGCGGTGGCGCCGATCCCCACGTGGACCTTGTCAGCCCCGGCGGGGCCTTCGAGCCGGATCCTTGTGCTTGATGCACTGCAGGACCCCGGGAATGTGGGCACGGTGATCCGGACGGCCGCGGCGTTGGGGGTCACGGCCACCGTGGCGCTGCCGGGCACCGTTGACCTCTGGAACGCCAAAGTCGTCCGAAGCACGATGGGCGCGCTGTTCGTGCATCCCACGGTCTCGATGTCGTGGGACGACTTCGCGGCCTACGCGCAGCAGCAGGCCATGCCGGTGTGGGCGGCGGACACCGATGGCCTGCCGTTGGACCGCCTGCCGCCCGACGGCCGGCCGGCCCATCTCGCGCTGGTGGTGAGCAACGAAGGGGCGGGACTGTCGGCACACGTGGCGTCGGCGGTGACGTCGCGCGTGGCGATCCGGATGGCGCCCGGCATCGAATCGTTGAACGTCGCCGTCGCTGCCGGGATCCTGATGCATGCACTGCGCGCCGACTGACCTCCGCTCCGTTCTCCCCGAGACTCCGTGCTGCTCCTGACCTCCGACATCATCCTCCTCATCCTGCTGCCCGTCTTCGTGCTCGGTGCCGCGATCGGGTCGTTCCTCAACGTGTGCATTGCGCGCTGGCCGGCTGATCTCAGCGTCGTGCGGCCGCGCTCGCGCTGTCCGCGGTGCGAGCGGGCCATTGCGTGGCACGAGAACATTCCGCTGGTGAGTTGGGTGCTGCTGCGCGGCCGGTGCCGCGGCTGCCAGCTGCCCATCTCGGTACAGTATCCGGCGGTTGAGCTGGCGGTGGGATTGGGCTGGGTGGCCAGTGTGATCGCCTTCGACCTGACGTTGGAATCGGTGCGCGTGGCGGTGTTCGGCACGCTGCTGTTCGGGATCGCGGTGACCGATGCGAAGACCTACCTGATCCCCGACGGATTCACCGTGAGCGGCCTGGTGCTGGTGTTCGCCGCCGCGATCGCGAACTTCTTCGTGGGTGAAACGTCGCACTTCGCCGACCCGTGGGCGGCGGTGCTGGGTGCCTGCGCCGGTGCCGGCGCGATCACCATCATCGGCTGGCTGGCCGAAGTGATGATGAAGCGCGAGGCGATGGGGTTCGGCGACACCACGTTGATGGCCGTCGTCGGCGCGGCACTCGGCTCCGAGCGGGCCCTGCTGACGATCATCGTGGGCGCCTTCGTCGGCGCCGTGGTGTTTCTGCTGATTGTGGGCCCCCTCGTGAAATGGCGTACGCGTGGCACCGATGCGGAGTTTGCCTTCCCCGATGTCCCCTTCGGCGTGTTCCTTGCGCCGGCCGCCATGCTGGTCTTGCTTTGGGGAGATCGCCTCATTGCGTGGTATCTGCAGCGCGCGTTCCCGACCTGATCTCGACCATGATGCGAGCCGTGCCCTCCGCTCCGACCGTCCGCCGCGCGCTTCTGCTGGGCGCCTGTGCCGCGTGCACCACCCTCACGGCCTGCGGCGACCGAAAGCCGGCGTCTGAGGGGCCGTACGCGGAGCTGGTGGACGAATTCGTCCCCAAGATCGAGCAGGAAACGGGGCTGCCGTTCAAGTCACCGCCCAAGGTGTCGTCCCGATCGCGCGAGGAAGTCGCCGCGTTTGTGCGCCAGCAGCTCGAGAGCGAGCGGGCGCGCACGCAGCTGGCGGGGCAGGAGTCGGCGTACAAGCTGCTGGGGATGGTGCCGGATACCATGAACCTGCTGGCGCTACTCCAGAAGTTGCTGGAGGAGCAGATCGTGGGGTACTACGATCCGGCCACGAAGGTGCTGTATGTCGTGGACGGGGCGCCGTCGGTGCTGCTGCGGCAGACTGTGTCCCACGAGCTCGTGCATGCGTGGCAGGATCAGTACGTGAACATCGACTCGGTGCAGGCGCAGGTGCAGAACGCCGACCGCCAGTCGGCGGCGCAGGCGGTGCTCGAAGGGCAGGCGGTGTTGTTGCAGCTCCGCATGGATCCGAACGCCGGGCCCATGCTGAAGATGCCCGGCGGATGGGACCGCATCCGTGACGCGATGAAGGACGCGCAGACCGGGATGCCGGTGTTTTCGGCGGCGCCGCGCGCGGTGCGTGAGGGGCTGCTGTTTCCATACATCGGCGGTGCCGACTTCGTGCGCCGGTTCATCGAGCAGCGCCCGGAGAAGGAGTTGCTGGCCGACCTGCCGATCTCGACCAAGCAGATCCTGAATGACGCGGCCTACTTCACCGCGACGAAGGAGGCGCGCGATCTGCCGGTGACGGTCACGCTGCCGGCCTCGCGCGCCGGCACGGAGCGCTACCGCAACAGTTTCGGCGAATTCGAGACGCGTCTGCTGCTCCTGCAGCATCTCAAGGACGAGACGCTGGCCCGCCGCGGGGCGGGCGGGATCGACGGGGATCAGTTCGCGGTGATGCGCACCCCCGACGGCGAGGCGCTGGTGTGGGTGTCGGCGTGGGACTCCGCGGTGGACGCGGCGGATTTCCTCGACCTGATGGGGGATGCGGCCCGGCGCCGGTACGGCTTGGGGCGCATCGATTTCGATGCCGGTGCCACGGCGCGCCAGTACGACATCCCCGCGGCGGGGACGCGCGCCGCGCGCACCGTGCGCCTGCGGGTGGAGCAGCGCGGGGGGCAGCCGGTGGTGATCTACACCGATGCGCCCGCACGCGTCGGGGCGACGCTGATCGACCTCGCCGGCATCACCGTGACCCGCTGAGCTGAGGGCCCCGCGCCCGATGACGCTCGTGCCGTCGCCCCCTGCGCTGCAGATCACGCCTGACGACGAACTCAAGCGTGTCCGCCTGGTGCAGATGAAGCGCGTGGCCACGCTGATGCTGGTGGGCGTGGCGCTCGTGTTCGTGGTCACGCGCTGGCTCGAGTCGGAGTACCCGTGGCTGGGGTTCGTGCGGGCGTTCGCGGAAGCGGCCATGGTGGGTGGCATTGCCGACTGGTTCGCGGTGACCGCGTTGTTCCGTCATCCGCTGGGGATCCCGATCCCGCACACCGCGATCGTGGCCTCGCGCAAGGACCGGATCGGCGCGGCCCTCGGGAATTTCGTGCAGCGCAATTTCCTCACGCGCGAGGTGGTCGCCGGCAAGATCGCGGCGATGCACTTGGGTGACCGCGCGGCGCAGTGGCTGGCGCAGCCCGAGAACAGCCGCCGTCTGGCGCGCCACGCGGCGCATGCACTCTCCGGCGCGGTGGGCGTCCTGCGCGACGACGAGGTGCAGGCGCTGGTGGACCGCAGCATCGTCTCGCGGTTGCGCCGCATGCAGGCGGCGCCCCTGATGGCGCGGTTGTTCGGGCTGCTCACGACCGGCGGCCGTCATCAGGCGCTGCTGGATGATGCGCTGCGACTGGCGGCGAAGTTTCTGTACGAGAACGAAGCGATGATCCGCGAGCGGGTGAAGGCGGAAAGTCCCTGGTGGGTGCCGGGGGCGGTGGATAGTCGCGTGGGTGACAAGATCGTGAGCGGTGTGGAGAAGACCCTGGTGGCCGTGGCCGCCGATCCCGATCACCCGCTGCGCCAGCGCTACGACGAGGCGGTGGACCGTTTCATTGTGTCGCTCCGCGAGAACCCCGAGACGATTGCGCGCTTCGAACAGATCAAGCTCGACGTGTTGGCGCACCCCGGCGTCGCGGACTTTTCGCGGGACGTGTGGGGTGATGTGAAGGCGCGGATCGCCACCTACGCGGAACGCCTGGCCGACGAGACGGCGCAGGAGCCCGACCAGCTCGAGCAATGGCTGGCCGGCCTCGGGCAGAAAGTGCTCGCGGATCCCGTGCTGTCCGCCAAGGTGAACGGCTGGATCGTGGAGATCGTGTCGTACGCGGTGGAGCAGGCGCGTGAGGAAGTGGCGACGCTCATCTCAGCCACCGTGGCGGCATGGGACGCCGACGCGACCTCCCGCAAGATCGAACTGCAGATCGGGCGCGACCTGCAGTTCATCCGGATCAACGGCACGATCGTAGGCGGTCTGGTGGGGCTGGCGTTGTACTCGGTGGGGCTGCTCCTGAATCGTTAGTGACGGCGCGTCACCACGTGTCGGTCGCCGGCACCACCGGACCATCGTTCGCCACCGGCGCACGGCTGGCGCGCAGCGGCATCGCATCGGCCGGATGCGTGTCCGCCAGCGGCAACAGGGCCAGGCGCAGCACTTCGTCCATCGTGGCGGCGAAGGTGAAGGCCATCTTGTCACGCACCTCCTGCGGCACGTCCTTGACGTCCTTCTCGTTGGCCTTGGGCATGATCACCTCGCGCAGCCCGGCGCGATACGCGGCCAGCACTTTCTCCTTCACGCCGCCAATTTCGAGCACCCGGCCGCGCAGCGTCACCTCGCCGGTGAGGGCGAGGTCGCGGCGCACGGCGCGGCGCGACAGGGCGCTGGCCAGTGCCAGCGTCACGGCGATACCCGCTGACGGGCCGTCCTTGGGGATCGCGCCGGCGGGGAAGTGCAGGTGCACGTCAGACTCACGGAAGTCGCGGTCCTCGATGCCGATGGCGTCGGCCCGCGACCGGACGAACGAGTAGGCCGCATCGACCGACTCGCGCATCACTTCGCCCAGTTGCCCGGTGACGGTGAGCTTGCCGGAGCCGGCCATGCACAGCGCCTCGATGGTGAGGAGGTCGCCGCCGGTGTTCGTCCAGGCGAGGCCGGTCACGGCGCCGATCTCCGGCTCCATCTCGGCCTCTTCCACGGCGAAGCGCGGCGTCCCCAGGATCTCTTCGGCGCGTTCGATGCTGATCTCCCACGACGACAGATCGCCGTCGGCCTTGGCGCGCGCACGCTTGCGCAGCAAGGACGCAAGCGAGCGCTCGAAGGTGCGCAACCCGGCTTCCCGCGAATAGCGGCTCGTGATGAAGCCAAGCGTGGGTTCGGGGACGACGATGTCGTCGGTGCTGAGCCCGTGATCCTCGAGGAGGCGCGGCATGAGATACCGCTGCGCGATCTCGACCTTTTCTTCGATGGTGTAGCCGGCGATGCGGATCACTTCCATGCGATCGCGCAACGGACCGGGAATGTCGTACAGGTTGTTCGCGGTGCAGATGAACAGCACGCTCGACAGATCGAACGGCAGGTTCAGGTAGTGGTCCACGAACGTCGTGTTCTGGGACGGATCGAGCACTTCGAGCATGGCGGCGGTGGGGTCACCGGAATTGCCGCCGTTGCTCATCTTGTCGATCTCGTCGATCATGATGACCGGATCGCGCACTTCCACGCGCCGGAGCGCCTGGATGAGCAGCCCCGGCATCGCGCCCACGTAGGTGCGGCGGTGTCCGCGGATCTCGGCTTCGTCGCGCACGCCGCCCACGGAGATGCGATAGAACTCGCGCCCGATGGACGTGGCGATCGCCTCGCCGAGTGACGTCTTGCCAGTACCCGGCGGTCCGACAAAACAGAGGATCGGACCGGTGGGGTCGCCGCCGCGCAGCTTGCGTACGGCGAGATACTCGATGATGCGTTCCTTGGCTTCGTCGAGGCCGTAGTGGCGGTCGCTGAGGGCGTCCTCCACCTTGGCGAGCACGATCTCCTGATCGTCGGCGCTGCGTTTGTGCCACGGCAGGGCGAGCACCCAGTCGAGATAGGTGCGCAGCACCTGAAATTCGCTGGACGCCGGCGAGAGCATGCGCAGCCGCTCGGTTTCACGGCGGGCTTCGCTGGCCACCTTCTCGGGCAGCTGCGCCTCGTCGATGCGGCGCAGGAGGTCGATCGACTCCTTCTCGTTTGGGTCGGCCTCGCCCAGCTCCGACTGGATCGCGCGCAACTGTTGCCGGAGATAGAACTCGCGCTGGTGCTGCTCGATCTTGATCTCGGTCTGCTTCTTCACGTCTTCCATCACGCGCGCGCGCGCCACTTCCCGCTCGAGGCGGGACAGGATGAACCGGATCCGCTGACCGATGTCGAGCCGCTGCAGCACCTCCTCTTTATCGGAGATGCGCAGGTTCATGTTGGTGGCGGCGAGATCGGCGAAGCGTCCCGGATCGGACACGTTCATCTTGAGGATCTGCGGCACTTCATTCGGGATCCGATCGACCAGCTCGGCCAGCGTCTCGGCGGCGGCGACGGTGCGCGCCACGAGTTCGTCGAGTTCGGCGAGATCGGCGGGGGATTCCTTCACGCCCTGGATCTGCGCGATCGCGAACGGCTCCACCTGATCGATCGCGTCGATCGTGATGCGCCGCAGCCCCTGCAGCGTGATCTGGACCGTGTCGCCGGGGAGGTTGATCCGTTCGTGCACGCGCGCCGCGACGCCCACCCGGCCGATGAAATTGTGCGGATCGATCGCATCGTCACTGTCGCCTGAAGCCACCACGAGGGCGACCACGAGCCCCGACTCCTCGTGCGCCCTGAGCAGCGCGAGGTTTTCCGGGGCGCCCATCTGCACCGCGATCGTCCCGAGCGGGTACACGATCGTGGAACGCAGCGCCATCATGGGCAGCGTGGGCGGCAGTTCGGCGCGCAGGATTTCTTCCTTGCGCTGGCCGCGAGGCATCGGAATGGCCGGGAACCGCGGAGTCGATCGTGACACGAGACGGGCGGGTAGAGTGACCGCGTGAACGGACGGGTGCCGATCGAGGGTGCCCCGGCGGGCCGTCCACGCATTGAGACCCATGCAAGTTGCCTCCAAACCGCCCCACTTCGTCACCCCCCGCGTCAAAACGGTACTCGGGGGGCGCCGGCGCGCGCCCGGCCAGTTGTACGGGGTGTCAGGGTCCGTTAGCCTTTCAGGTCTATGTTTGACGAGCTCTCAGACAAACTCGGGAACGTCTTCGCGAAACTTCGCGGACGTGGCGTTCTCACCGAAGCCGACATCAAGGAAGGGCTGCGCGAGGTGCGCCGCGTCCTTCTCGAAGCCGACGTGAACTTCGCGCTCACCCGCGAGTTCCTGGAACGGGTCGAGAAGAAGGCGGTGGGCGTCCTGCAGATCAAGACGATCCAGCCGGCTCAGCAGTTGGTGAAGATCGTCCACGACGAACTCACCGCCATGCTGGGCGAGCGGCGCGAGGGGCTCAAGATGAGCACCGTGCCGCCCACGATCGTCATGATGGTGGGCTTACAAGGGTCGGGTAAAACGACGACCGCCGGCAAGCTCGCCCGGAAGCTGATGCTCGAGAACCGCACCACGCGGCTCGTGGCGGCCGACGTGTACCGGCCCGCCGCCATCGATCAGCTCGAAACACTGGGCAAGGCGCTGAACGTGCCCGTGTACGCGGATCGCGGGACGAAGGATGTGGTCGCGATCGCGAAGGCCGGCATCGATCAGGGCGTCCGGGCACGTGACCGGGTCGTGATCATCGACACCGCCGGCCGTCTGCAGATCGACGCTGACATGATGGACGAGCTCAAGCGGCTCAAGGCGGCGATCAAGCCCGACGAGATCCTGTTCGTGGCCGACGGCATGACCGGTCAGGAAGCGGTGAAGATCGCGCAGGGCTTCGATGAAGCGCTGAACGTGACCGGCGTGATCCTCACCAAGCTCGACGGCGATGCGCGCGGTGGTGCGGCGCTGTCGATCTACGGCGTGCTCAAGAAGCCGATCAAGTACATCGGCGTGGGCGAGAAGCCCGATGCGCTCGAGGAGTTCCATCCCGAGCGCATGGCCGGCCGGATCCTGCAGATGGGCGACATCGTGTCGCTCGTGGAGAAGGCGCAGGAGACGTTCGATGCCACCGAAGCCAAGAAGCTCGAGAAGAAGGTCCGCAAGGAAGGCATGGACCTCGAGGACTTCCTCACGGCGATGCGTCAGATGCAGAAGCTCGGGCCACTCGAGAATCTGCTGAAGATGCTCCCC
>CANJOX010000050.1 GCA_947475795.1 Gemmatimonadota bacterium | reverse complement strand
GCATCGCGAGGGCGCTCGCGACGGCGGCGACCGAGAAGTCGCGCACCGGCATCGAAAAGCGCCACTCGCGCAGCGTGGCGGCGCGGGGCACCGCGCTCAACGCGAAGCCGGCGCCCGGCATCTCGGCGCGACACACCGTACCGATCATCTCGCGAATGTGTGCGGGCGTCCAGCGGCCAGTGGATGGCACCTGCACGCCGTACGCCTGCAGCGCGCGCTGCACGTCGGCCTCGGTGGTCGTGTCCGGCGTGGTGAAGTCAGTGTGTTCGAAGAGTCCGTGTACGACGTTGCCGATATCGGCGCCGGCCGGCACGCCGCGGAAGCCCGGTACCATCGCCGCCGTGCGGCGGGCCTCATCAGGCTGCAACAGGTCATCCACGTCACGACTGTCTACGTGCGACACGTTGCGCGTGAGCATCGTGAAGCTGCTGCGGCGCCAGACGGCGAGCTGTCCGGGCGCCGGCGTGAACGAGAGCGGCGTGCGACGGGCCGGCGGTGTGATCGCGGGCGGGGCGGGTGCCGGCGGCGCGTGGAGCACAATGTCCGCGAGGCCCATGCAGTCGGCATTGGCCGCAATCAGCGCCTCGATCGCCTCCCGCTCTACGCGCTCGCCGCCACCCTGCAGCAGCCACCCCAACGACGAGGTCGCGGCGTCGGCAAAGGTGCCCCACGTGACGTAACAACGGGATTCGGCGCGGGTGAGCGCCACGTATGCGAGACGCAAATCCTCGCCGAGTTGCTCACGCGCCTTCTGCTCCTCACGCTCCGCCTGCCGTGGCGACCCGAGGTCGAGCACCATGCCGTTGTCGAGCGGTGTGAGCGAATACGGCACGCCGAGCGCCTTGGGCGCGAACGACTTGGTGCGCCAGAGCGTGGGGCAGAACACGACGGGCCATTGCAGTCCCTTGGCCTTGAAAATGGTCAGGATCTGCACCGCCTCCACATCGCTTTCCAGTCTCACCTCGCGACGCTCCGGCGTGATCACCGATTCGCGTTCATGCGCCATCCATCCCAGCATGGCGTCCGGGGTGAGGCGCGACTCCGCGTCGGCTTCCTGGAGCAGTTCGAGGACGTGCCGGACGTTCGTGACACGCCGCTCGCCATCGTGCAGCGACAGCAGCCGCGCCGTGGCGCCGCACGCGTTCAGCAGCCACGTGAGCGCGGTAGCACCACCATACTGCAACCACATCGTACGCGCCCGGGTCAAGCGCTCGAGGCTGGCGTTCCAGACACCGCTCCCATCGGTGCGCAGCGTGTCGGCGACGGCACAGGCATCGCTCCCCCAGAGCCGTGTCGCCATCGCCGCCCGCACCGTGGCCCCGTCGCGCGGCGACGCGACCGCCTCAGCCAGCCGAACGAGTTCAGCCGCCTCTTCGCTGGCGAACACATCGGCATTGGCGCCCACGACGCACGGTATCCCGGCGCCGTCCAACGATGCCTTGACCTCCTGCGCCTCGGCGTTCGTGCGCACCAGCACCGCCATGGCGCCGGCCCGGAGGCCGGCGGTCATGAGGCGCTGCATCTCGACCGTGACCGCCTCGATGGCCAGCGTGGTACCGCGCACCATGGCGATGCTGTTCCTGGATGTGTTGTACGCGTCGCCCACCCACATCCACTGCAGGGCGCGCCCCGCGTCGGCGACGAGCGCGTCCGGGATGCGCACCCGGTTGGCGGCCGTGACCTCGGGTATGCCGATCAGTTCCGGCGGGCACGCAAACGGCTGCGCGTTGTGCCGGAACAGTGTGGTGACGCTACGCACCATGGCTTCGGTACTGCGAAAATTCGTGAGCAGCGTGTAGCGCCGTTCGATGTGCGCCGCCGCATGGAGATAGGCGTGCACGTCGGCGTTCCGAAAGGCGAAAATGGACTGCTTCGGATCGCCGATCAGGAACAGCGGACAGCCGTCAAATGCCGTTGTGAAGATCGGGAACTGCGTGGGATCGGTATCCTGGAATTCGTCGATCAGCGCGACGCTGAACCGCTCGCGAATCCGCGACGCCAGCGGTCCGCGCGGTCCTTCGTCTTGGAGAATGCGATAGAGACGGCGCAGGAGATCATCAAACCCCATCAGGTGACGCGCCTGCTTTTCCTGCTCGAACGCGGTGGACACCGTGCGCACGAAGTCCTGCAGCAGCTGCGCGCCGAAGTCGGGGGCCGCCTCGATCGTGGTGTGCGGATGCCGGAGGTACGGCCGCACCAGCTGCTTGATCCACGCCAGGGGATCCTCTCCGTCAGCGGCGATCAAGTCTGCGGCGGCCGCGTCCGGCAGCACGCGGCGACGTATCCAGTCCTGCGTGAGGCGCTGCAGGATCTCGGTGTCATCCTCCAGAAATGTGCCACCAAAGGGGACGCGACTTTCCAACGCACTTTCTGACAGCACCCGATGACAGAAGCCATGGATGGTGGACACCCCCAGTTCGTCGAGGGCGCCGAGGGCGGCGCGGATGATAGCGGCGCCCTCGCTGGCGTGCTGGTCGCGCAGCGTAAACAGGTCATCATTGCCGGCATCACGCGGTGGTGGCGCGTCGGACCAGATCCGATCGGCCTCCCGCAGCACGGCGCGAATCCGACTGATCAGTTCCTGCGTGGCCTTCTCGGTGAACGTGACCACAAGAATCTGACCCAGGTGCTGCACCTTGCGCTCCAGGAGCAGCCGCAGCACGAGTCGCGTGATCGCGAACGTTTTGCCGGTGCCGGCACTCGCTTCCACGAGCGTGACGCCCGGATCGAGGGGCACGGTGAGTGCGTCGAAAGGTTTCACAGGCCAGCCCCCGCCACCATCGGCGGCGACCATGCCGCGCCGAACAGCAGGACCGTGAGCCGCTCGAACTCCTCGCGGTGGGTGTCGAACGCCAGCGCGTCACGGAAGCAGAGCTGAAGATACGGATCCCCTTCGTCGCCGGGGCCGCCGAAGTGGCTGCCGATGAATGCTCCGACCGCCTTGTCGAGCGCGACCTGCACCTTGGCCCGCGACTTGGGATTCTGCGCGATTCTGGCGTTGTGCACCATCGACGCCCGATAGGCTTCCGCGGCGTTCGGATAGAACGGCAGCGGGGCGCGACGCGCCGCTCGCATGACGGCGATCCAGTCGCTCAGGATCGCCGTGGCGTTCGACACCTCGATCAGGGTCTCAATCACGGCCTCCTCCTTCCTGCTGTCCGGGTAGGTGAGCACGGTGACACCCGGCACGACGGCTCCCTGCTGCCTGGCCGCACACATCACGACATGCTCGACCCAGGCCACAATGCGATGCTTGGCGCTGAGGCTGCCGGCGCGCGCGACGAAGCGTTGGTGGCCGATGATGCCCTCCACCGCGCCGGCGACAGACCAGTCGGGGCCGACCACGGTGATGGCCGCACTCGCACGCGCACCGGCGGGGAGCGCCTCGATCACGGGGCGCGTTTCCTCGGCCACGCGCGCAAACCACGACGCGCCGAGCTGCCCCGGTGGTAAGGTGCCGGCCGCCACCAGCTGATGCTGCATGCCGTCCGCATCCGGACGGTTGGTCAGCACCGCGCGCAGGAGGTCGGCGCGCACACCGCCGCGCCGGATTGGGGCGAGCCAGTGGAGTTCGCTGTCGGCGCGGTCGGTGGCACCCGCCGCGGGCAGTCGCATGCGCAGCACCTGCTCGCAGAACCACTGCGACGGATTGCTCCAGAAACCGGCGAGCTGACGCAGCGAGATCTCCGCCGCGTGATCGGCCATGAGGTCCGGGAGCGTCTCCACGACGAATGGAAAGCCCGGCGCCGCGGCAGCGGACGCCGAGCCCGCCAGTGGCGAGAACGTCGTCAGCGACGGCTCGTCGGGGCTCACATAGCGTTCACTGAACGCCTGCAGGGGATGGCGCAGCAGCAGGCGGGGGCGCGCCCCACCATTGCTGCGGCGGTCGAGATGATCGAGCAGTTCGTCGATCACAATCGAGGGCGCGCGGACGGCGTTGTTGCGCGGGTCGTTGCCACTGTAGGTGAGCACGAGGCGCGACTCGGCGGCCAGCAGCAGATCGAGAAAGAGCTGCCGGTCGTCGTCGCGCAGGTTGCGGTCGCCCTCACGCACCGTGCAGGAGAGAAGATCGAACGCGGGGCGGCGATCACGTCGCGGGAACGCCGCATCGTCGAGGCCGGCCACCGCGATCACCTTGAACGGCACGCTGCGCATCGGCTTCAGTGCCGCCACCGTCAGACTGCCGTTCAGAAAACCTGAGCCGAGGCTGTCATCGTCGAGTTCCTGCACCAGCCAATCGCGCACCACGCTGAACGGGACCGGCCCGTCATACGCGGCGTGGCCGGCGGTGGTGGACAGCGCGTGGACCACCTCGCGCACCGCGTTCAGCCCCGCCCGTTCGTCGGCGGAGGTGGGACGCACCATGGCGTCAAGAAACGCCGACAGCTCGGCGGTCCACGCGGCGATGGGGCGCGGCTGGCGCCAGTCATGCAGCGTGCGGGCGAGCCGGTCGATCCATAGCGAGAGGGCGGCCAGCGCCGCCGGATCGCCCATCGTGTCACCGGCATGCGGGATCAGGCCCAGCACATCTCCGGAGACGTGACCGGCCATCTGTCCGAGCAGCAACCGATCCAGACCGGTGCGCCAGGTGGGCATATCAGTCACCGGCACGCCCAGGCGTTCGATGGTCTCGTCGTCGTATCCCCAGCGCACGTTGGCCGCGTGGGTTGTGCGCGCGAGCGACTCCACCTGCGCGTCGTCCAGCTGCGCCGCCGTGTGAACGGCGGGGTGCTCGAGCACACCGAACACCTCGGTGTGCGTGAGACGTCCGCCCTCGAGCGCCAGCAGTTGCAGCACGGCCGTGGCCACCGACTCCTCCCGACGGCGACGGTCGGCGACGGCGAAGGGGAGGTGCACCGATCCGTCATTCGCCCGGAACACCGTCTGGACGAGCGGCGCCCATTCGCTGATATCGGGCACCAACAGCAGCACGTCATGCAGCCTGAGCGTCGGGTCGCCCATGAGCGCCTCGGCGATCTGATCGCGGATCACCTCGAGCTCGCGCAGCTTGCCGTGCGCGGCATGCACGCGCAGCGAGGCGTCGCCGGGGGTAAGCGTCAGCGTGTGCGTGCCGGTCCCAGTGCCCGTGCCGGACAGCTCCTGCTGCAGCTGGGCGAGCAATGTGTCATGACGCCCGATCGACGCATCGTGCAGCGGCACGATGCTCGCGCCCTGCGCGGCGAGCAGTCGCTGCAGCACCTGTCCCTGCCCGCCGAAGGCCGCGGCGAGTGGATGCCGCGGTCCGTCGGTTGTGGTGGGTAATGGCAGCAGGGCGGCGTATACCGTGACCTCGGTGTGCCGTGCGACGGCCGCCAGCAGCTCGATCACGCGCGGTGGCAGCGAGCTGATCCCGAACACCGACACGCGCGATGGCAGCGACAACGTCCCCGGCGCCGCAGCGTTGATGTGCGCCAGCAGCTGCGTGAGCCGGCGCGCACCATGCGCGGCGCCAGTCGCGCAGAGGTCACGCCACAGCGCGGCCTGCCAGATCTCGTGCGGCGCATCGAGGCACGGCTCGCCCCGCTCCCACGCCTCCAGCAGATCGTGCCGGAACAGCTGGTAGTCGTCAAACCGCGCGGCCACGCGGGCGGCCAGGCCGAATCGCATGCGGTCGTCGCCGTGTTCCAGATAGCGCGACAGCGCGGCGTAGCGGGGATCGCGGGGATCTATTCCACGCAGCAGCGCATCGAGCCGCCACGTCATCGTCTCGCGCGAGAACGCGTCGACCTCATTTTCCGGCATCCCCAGCGCGGCCGCCAGCGTCTGCACGAAGCGCGCGGGAAACGGCAACTCCACCGAGCCCGCGCATCCCAGCGCATCGGCGAGCGCCAGCGTGAGCCACTGCCGCATCCCCTGGCTCTGCACGACGATGATCTCGCTGTCGCGCGGCGGCAGTGGGGCGGCCTGCAGTCGCGCCACGAGGTGATCGCGCAGCACCCCCAGTCGTGGGGCGATGTACACATTCATGGGTGGGATTCTCATGCGAGGGAGACTCGCGGACG
Organism: Gemmatimonadota bacterium; assembly: GCA_947475795.1. The sequence goes on along the minus strand of CANJOX010000050.1, from coordinate 6,754 downwards.
TCCCGGAGTCATGCCGGTGTGCACCAGCATGACTCCAGGATCGTCAGGGGGTCTGACAATGCCCTGCCGGCGGGCAGGGTTTACTTCGAACCCGCCTTTGTGGCCGGCGCGATCGGACGGTTCGGCACCACTGGTCCGTCCTTCTTCGTGGGATACAGCTCGGCCAGCGTGTTGCCGTCATACAGGCGGCCGTTCTTCATGACGGACGCAATCCGGTTGGTGTTGCGCAGATCAGCGAGTGGATCGGCATCGAGCACCACGAGATCGGCCAGCTTCCCCACTTCCAGCGACCCGACGTCACCCTGCAGTCCGATCGCCTGCGCACCGATCAGGGTGGCCACCCGGAGCGCTTCGTGCGGCGTCATGCCACCCGACGCCATGAGCCACAGCTCCCAGTGGTATCCCAGCCCCTGCAGCTGACCGTGGCTCCCGATGCCCAGACGGCCGCCGGCGCGCAGAATCTTCGTGGCGTCCGCCGCGAGCTGCGGGAAGATGTACTCCTCGTCGCGGAACCAGCCGCCGGCCGTGCCGCCGCCCGGCATCGACGCCATGCGGCGCCGCGTCTTGAGTGCGAGCTCTTCGTAGGCAGTGAAGCGCTGCAGCTTGGGATCGGCGTACGGGTTTTCCTTCGTGTAGAAGTAGTTCTCGCCCCACGGGCCGCCGTAGTTCACGAGCAGCGTGGGGGTGTAGGTGCGGTTGGACCACGCCATGAAGCTGGTGACGTCGCGGCCCAGCGGCACGATGCCCATGGAGTGCTCGAGCCCGGGATACCCGTCGAAGGTTTCGGTGAGATTGAGCTTCACGTCGAGTGACCCTTCGGTGGTCGGCATCAGCTGCTGTTCCCGCGCGGCCTTGATGATCCACTGCCGCGTCTGCCGCACGCCGGCCACGTACATCTTGATGGTCTTGGTGTCGTAGTACGCGCTGTAGCGCTTCAGAATGTTGCGCGCGTGCTCCTGGTCGCGGATGTCGTCGGTGTTGAAGACGCCGGGGCCGGTGGAGTAGATGCGCGGTCCGATCGCCTGTCCGGCGTCCACCATGTCCTGATACGTGAGCACATCGGTGGTCGCGGTCTGCGGATCGCGCGTCGTGGTGACCCCGTACGCGAGATTGGCGAGATAGGCCCACGGCTGCGCTTCGTGAATGGTGCCACGCTCGGCGCGCAGGTGCGCGTGCGTGTCCACGAAGCCCGGCATGACCGTCTTGCCAGCGAGATCCATCTCGGTGGCACCGGCGGGTGCCGTGACGGTGCCCGACGCGCCGATGGCGGTGATGCGGTTGTTGGTGACCACGATGTCGCCGCGCGCGATCACCTCGTCGCCCTTCATGGTGATGAGGCGTGCATTGCGCAGCACCACGGTGCCGCGCGGGATGTCGCGGGCGGCCTGCATGCGCACGCGCGATTCCGCGGGGGCGTACGGCCGCGGGCGGAGGCTGTCGGCCACGGTGGAGTCGCGACGCGATGCCACGAGGGCGGCGTCACGCGCGGCGGCCGAGTCGAGATCGAACACCACGTGCGCGTTGCCGATCGACCAGTGCACGCGACGGCCGTTGGCCGACCACGCGGGGAACTGGCCGCCGATATCGGTGAGCTTCCGGACCGGCACGGCCGCGCTGTTGGGATCGGCCACGCTCACCGACGGCTGCGTCCCGCGCGGCGGCACGACCACGGTGTAGAAATCCGCGTTGATCTGCGCCAGCGCCACGTCACCACTCGGCGACATCATGGTCAGCGTGGCCGGCGGGCCGGGGGAGCCGGGCTCCTCAGGATTGTTCAGCTGCTGCAGCAACAGCTCCGACGCGTTCACGTCGTGATCATCTACCGCGCCGCCCACGGCGGGGCCGGTCACGCGCAGATGCCGCTGTTCGTCGGTGCCATCCCAGCGGATGGACACGAGTCCATTGGCGGAGGACGACAGGTAAATGCGCGACGTGTCCTTGGCGAAGTGCGGCTTGCTGCGCCCGGCAGCGCGGGCGATCACGGTGGCAACGCTGCCATCGGCGGCGACCGGCGTGGCCGGATACCAGACGAGATCAGTGGGTGCCGTGACACCGGTCTGGTCACGACGGCCCTGCGCCGCCGTCTGCGTGAGTACGATGCGCGCGCCGTTGGGCGACCACACCGGCTGACGCAGCGTCCCGGGGACCTTGCTGAGCAACACGGGCGCGGCGGCACGCGGCGCGACGGCCGCCTTGTACAACCGGCCACCGTCGGCGGACCACGTGACCCACGCCAGCGACTTGCCGTCGGGCGACCACGCCGGCTCCGATTCGATCGTGTTCAGCGTGGAGACGCGGCGCGGTGTCCCGCCCGGATAGTCCATCACGTACAGCTTCTCGAGCGAAATGAACGCCAGCTGCTTGCCGTCGGGCGAGGGCACCGCGTCGCGGATCTGCCGCACCGTGAACTGCGCGCTGTCCGCAATCGGATACGTGAACGCCAGCTCCGGTCCGGCCTCGAGCGTCGCCTGCACGCGGAACGGGATTTCCGTCTGGCCGCTGCCGTCGATCGCCACGCGCCAGATCTTGTTGGCGTAGCTGGCCACGAGCTCCTTCGAATCCGGAGTGAAGCTCATCCCCGGCAGCGCGTCCATCGGCGCCCGCGACTCCATTTCATCGCGCTGCGTGGGGTACGCCAGCCAGCGCTCTTCGCCCGTGGCGAGTTCGCGCACGCGCAACCCGGTCTTGTCCTCGTAGCGCGAGCCGTATACCAGCCACTTACCGTCGGGGCTGAGCGTGGGGCGCACCGCCGACCCGTACCGCGTAGACTGCGCTTCCCGCTCGCCCGTTTCGCGGTTGTAGGCATAGATCTGGTACTGCGGGAACTGCGCGTTGTAGTTCCACGCGCCGGTGCGCTGCGTGTACCAGATGAACCGGCCGTCGGCACTGAAGGCCGCGCCGGCCTGCTGCACCGCGGTACCGGGGGCCGCATTCGCCGGCGCCGTGTACAGTGACATGCCGTTGCCGCCATCGGCGTGATACATCCACAGGGTGGGCAGCCCACCGCGGAAGCCGCCCTTGCTGGCCACGATGTACTTCCCATCGGGGGACCACTCGGCCGACAGGTACACATTGGTCCGGCCGCGCGTGATGGCCTTGACCGCCTTGCTGGCCACATCCACCACGTGGACGTTGTCGGCGCCTTCCCGATCGGAGATGAACACGATCGACTTGCCGTCGGGGCTGAAGCGCGGCTGCGCGTCGTAGGCCATGCCACTGGTGAGCCGCGTGGCGTCACCACCGGCGAAGGGCATCGTGTACAGATCGCCCAGCATGTCGAAGGCGATCGTGGTGCCGTCGGGGCTCACGTCGAGCGACAGCCACGTGCCTTCCCGGGTGTCGAGCGCAAAGGTGCGGCCGGCTTCCAGCGGGAGGGGCTTTTCGGGCGGGCGCGCACCGGCACGGGCGGCGCCCTGCCCGTGCACGGTAAACGGAACGGCAGTGGCAATCGCAGCGGCGAACAGTGCGCCGCATCGCCAGGACAGACGGGACATCAGGAGCCTCCGGGGCGGGGGAAATGCGTACTACGAACGTCCTTCGCTCATGGCGATCACGGTTTCCCACTCGGCGGGGCGCACGGGGACCACCGAAAGGCGGCCGACTTTGACCAGCGCCATCTCGCTGAGCGCCGCGCTGTGCTTGATCTCGGGGAGGGCCACGGGGGCCTTGAGCTTCTGCACGGCTTTTACGTCGACCATGAACCAGGTGGGCGTGTCCGCATTCGACGCCGGGTCATAGTAGTCATGCGCCGGATCGAGCGCCGTGGGATCGGGATAGCCTTCACGCACCACTTCGCAGATACCGACAATCGCCGATGGATCGGCGTTCGAGTGGTAGTAGAAGGCGAGATCGCCTTGCTTCATGCCGTCGCGCAGGAAATTGCGGGCGCTCGAGTTGCGCACGCTGTCCCAGCACGTGGTCTGCTTCGGCGCGGCGAGCAGATCGTCGAACGAGAAGACATCGGGCTCGCTCTTGATCAGCCAGTACCGCCGCTCCCCCGGCGCGCGAGCGGAGAACGCGGCAGCCCAGGCGCCCTTCTCGTAGGGCATCGACTTGGGGGCGGCTTTCTTGGCGGGTGCCTTCGTGGCGGGCGCCTTCTTGGCTGCTGCTTTCTTCGCTGGTGCTTTCTTGGCGGCGACTTTCTTGGCAGTCATGAGTGGGCGGCTCCCGTACCAGCGGCGCGGCCGGTCGACCACGCCCAGAGGAAGTTATATCCACCGATCGGGCCGAACGCGTCAAGCACTTCGCCGCACAAGAAGAGCCCTTTGTGCCGCCGGCTCTCCATGGTGCGCGGATCCACCTCGCTCAGGGCCACACCGCCGCCCATCACCTCGGCCTTCTTGTAGCCTTCATCACCCTGCCACGGCAGGTCGCCGCGCACGAGCGTGTCAATGAGGCGCAGGCGCTCGTCGCGCCGCAGTTCGGTAAGCGGGCGCGTGGGCTCCACGTTGGCCTTGGCCAGCAGCGCCGACGCCAGGCGGTCGGGCAGCTCGGCCCGCAGCGCGCCGGTCACGGTGCGCGCCCCGTGCGGCTTGAGCGCCTCCTCCCATTCCTTCTCACCCAGCGCGGTCCACTGGACCTGTACCTTCGCCGCGGGCGCATGGCCGGCGCGCGTGCGTACCGCCACGTGCGACACGTTCAGCACCGACGGGCCGCTGTAGCCATGGTGGGTGAACAGGAACCCGCCGCGCCACGTGGCCTGCTGTTTCGCGCTCTTGGCGGTGAGCGCCACCGTGAGCGAGATCCCCGACAGGTCGTTGAACGCGGCGTCGGTGGTGGTGAGTGGCGTGAGCGCGGCGTAGGTGGGGTGCATCGTGTGCCCCAGCGCTTTCAGCATGTTGAGCCCCGCGCCGTCGCTGCCGGTGTTGGGCACCGAGAGCCCGCCGGTGGCGATGATGACGGCATCCGCCTTGAGCAGCGTCCCGTCGTCGAGCGTGACCTCCCAGCCCCCGTCGACCGGGGCGATGTCGACCACACGCGACTCCATGCGCATCCGCACGCCGACCCGGCGTGCGTAGTCCAGCAGGCCGTCGCGCACGTCGCGCGCCTTGTGGGAGGCGGGGAAGAGCTTGAGCGACTCGACCTCCTCCTCGAGCGGGATCCCCAGCGTGTCCTCGAAAAAGGCGCGCTGCTCGGCCAGCGGCCAGGCGCGAACGATCTTCTTGAGGAGGTTCGGTGACGAATCGGTGACGAAGCGCGACTCGTCCACCCGCGACGGCAGCACGTTGCAGCGACCGCCCCCGCTGATGAGGATCTTGCGGCCGCCATCCCGCGTGCGCTCGAGCAGGAGTGTGTCCGCGCCGCCGGTGGCCGCAAAGATGGCCGCCATCGAGCCGGCGGCTCCTGCCCCGACCACAATCACCCGCCGCATACGCACTCCACGCCATCGCCTGTTGAGGAACTGCTGCTCATCCTGTAACCTAGCGCATTCGCACGCCATGTCCTCTGCCCCGCGCCCCATGTCCCGACGCCTGCTCCCGCTCCTCCTTGCCGCCACCACGCTGCAGGCCCAGCCCACCGGGCGCTCCGTCGACTGGCCCGTGTACGGCGGCAGCGAGGATCACACGCACTACAGCACGCTGAGCCAGATCTCGCCGGCCAACGTGAAACAGCTGCGGGTGGCGTGGACCTACGACACCAAGGACTCGTTCACCGGCTCGGAGATGCAGGCCAATCCGATCGTGATCGACGGCGTGATGTACGCCACCACCCCCAAGCTGCACGTGATCGCGCTCAACGCCGCCACGGGCGTGCCGATCTGGCGCTTCGACCCGAACAATGGCGCGCCGCCGGCCTCACGGTTCCGCCATCGCGGCGTGGTGGTCACCGGCAATCGCGTGCTCTTCAACTACCGCAACCGGCTGTACGCCCTCGATCGCAAGACCGGTCGCCCGATCACGACCTTCGGCGACAGCGGTTGGGTGGACCTGCGCCAGGGGCTCGGCCGCCCGGTGGAAGGGCTCTCGGTGAGCGCCAGTACGCCGGGCGTGGTGTTCGAGGACCTGCTCATCATCGGCAGTTCGGTCCCCGAGGCGTTGCCCAGCGCGCCGGGTGACATCCGCGCCTTCGACATCAACACCGGCGCGTTGCGCTGGAGCTTTCACACCATTCCACACCCGGGCGAGCCCGGCTACGAGACGTGGCCGCCCGATGCGTGGAAGATTGCCGGCGGCGCCAACGCGTGGGCCGGCGTCACGCTCGACGCCAAACGGGGGATGGTGTTCGCCGCCACCGGTTCGGCGTCGTACGACTTCTACGGGGCGAACCGGCTGGGCGACAACTTGTATGCCAACAGCGTGCTGGCGCTCGACGCGCGCACCGGCAAGTACGTCTGGCACTACCAGGTGCTCAAGCACGACTTGTGGGATCGCGACCTGCCGGCGGCGCCCACGCTCGTGACCATCACACGGGGCGGCCGGAAGATCGACGCCGTGGCGCAGATCACGAAGACGGGACACACGTGGCTCTTCGAGCGCGAGAAGGGCACGCCGCTCTTTCCCGTGGAAGAGCTCACAATGCCCGGCATCGCGCTTGGTGACGACAAGCCGGCGGCGTCGCAGTTCTTCCCCACCATGCCGGCGCCGTTCGCGCGCCAGCAGCTCACACGCAACGATCTCACCAATCGCACACCCGCTGCGCGCGCGGCGGCGCTCAAGATCTTCAACGAGTACAAGACGACGCACCCGTACGATGCGCCGAACACGCGCGGGACCATTGTGTATCCCGGTGTAGACGGCGGCGGCGAGTGGGGCGG
>CANJOX010000049.1 GCA_947475795.1 Gemmatimonadota bacterium | reverse complement strand
CTCACGACGACCATCAATCGCGTGATCGTGGTGGAACTGGCACTCCCAGCCACCGTGCCCGGACTGCTCGTGGCGCTGCATTTCGGCGTGCAGCTCGTGCTGCGGCCGCGGCTCGGTCACGACAGCGACCGGAGCGGACGCCGCACGCCGTGGATTCTCGGTGGACTCGCCGTGTGCGCGCTGGGCGGCGTGGGGGTCGCCGCGAGCATTCCCGTGATGGCGACGAATGTCGCCCTCGGCATCGCCCTCGCGTCGATCGCCAGCGTCGTGCTCGGCGCGGGCGTGAGTGCCGCCGGCACGCCGCTGCTGGCACTCATGAGTGAGCGGGCCGATCCGTCGCAGCGCGCGGGCGCGGCGGCGATCACGTGGATCCTGATGATCGTCGGTATCATCATCACGGCCGCGACATCCGGCGCGCTGCTCGACCCCTTCTCGTACACGCGACTGATCGCGATCGCTGGCGGCATCGGCGGCATCGGATTCCTCGTGGCCGTGTTGGCCACGTACGGCGTCGAGCGCGGACCGCGCCCCGCCTCCTCTGTTCCCGTGCAGGACGACGCGTCGCACGGATCCTTCATGGCGGCGCTGCGCACCGTGTGGGGCGAGCCGGCGGCGCGCCTGTTCGCCAGCTTCGTGTTTCTGGCCATGTTCGCGTACAGCGCGCAAGACCTCATTCTCGAGCCGTTTGCCGGAATCGCCTTCGGGATGACGCCGGGTGAGAGCACCAAGCTCTCGGGGCTGCATCATGGCGGCGTGTTGATCGGCATGCTGATCACCGCCATCGTGGCGACGCGCCGCGGGCAGCTCCGGCACTGGGCGGCGGCGGGGTGCATGGCATCGGCCGTCACCTACGTCGCGCTGGCCGCCTCACCGGTGCTCGGTGATGTGCGCACCTTCACCGCCATCGTGATGCTGCTCGGCCTCGCGAACGGCGTGTTTGCGATCGGCGCGATCGGCTCGATGATGGCGCTGACCGGCGACAAGACCGACGGTCGCGCCGGGCTACGGCTGGGTGTGTTCGGTGCCGCACAGGCGCTGGCGTATGCCGTGGGCACGATGGCCGGCGCCGTCGGCGTGGACACGGCCACGGCCGTGCTCGCGTCGCCGCTGCGCGGCTATCTCGCCGTCTTCAGTGTGGAGGCCGTGTTGTTCGCGGCCTCCGCGTTTCTGGCCCTGCGCAGTGCGTCGAGCGAGCGCGCGAACGATGTGTTCCGCGAGCGTGCCGAGCTGCTGCCGGCGGTCCTGCAGTGAACTCCCTCCCGATGTCCCCCCAGGAGAATGTCGCATGAGCCAATCCTCGCCTGCCACCGCCGCCGACCGCGACCTCTATGACGTCATCGTCGTGGGCGCCGGCCCCGCCGGGTCCACCGCCGCACACGATCTGGCGAAAGCCGGGCGCTCGGTGCTGCTGCTGGACCGTGGCGGACGCGTGAAGCCGTGCGGCGGCGCCGTGCCGCCGCAGCTGCTGCGCGACTTCGATGTGCCGGAGTCCCTGCTGGTGGCCCACATCGATACGGCGCGCATCATCTCGCCCACGTGGCGCACCGTGGATATTCCGGTGGGGAACGGCTTCGTGGGGATGGTGGACCGCGAAGTGTTCGACGAGTGGCTGCGCGTGCGCGCGACCACGGCCGGTGTCGAACGCCGCATCGGCACCTTCACCACGTTCACGCGCGGCGAGGACGGCGTGCCGGTGATTCAGTACACGGACGGCAAGTCGCGGCACGGGGAGACGCGTCAGGTGCGCGCCCGCATGGTCATCGGCGCCGACGGGGCGCTGTCGCCGGTCGCGCGCCAGTGCATCCCGTATGCGTACAAGGCCAAGCATGTCTTCGCATACCACGAGATCGTGAAGTCACCGGTGGCGGGCCAGGAGGCGAACTTCGGCGCCGCGCGCTGTGACGTGTACTATCAGGCGCCGCTCTCGCCCGACTTCTACGCGTGGGTGTTCCCGCATGGCGCCACCACGAGCATCGGCACGGGCACGCTGCAGAAGGGGTTCGGGCTGAAGGACGCGGTGACCAAGCTGCGCGCGGAGACGGGGCTCGACAAAGTCGAGACCATCCGGAAGGAAGGGGCACCGATTCCGATCAAGCCGTTGCCGCAGTGGGACAACGGCCGCGACGTCGTGCTGGCCGGCGATGCGGCGGGCGTGGTCGCACCCGCGAGCGGTGAGGGGATTTTCTACGCGATGACCGGCGGACGCTTTGCGGCGCAGGCCGTGGAAGAAGTGCTGGCCACCGGCAATGCCCGCGCGCTGCGCCTCGCGCGCAAGCGGTTCATGCGCATGCACGGCCCGGTGTTCGCGGTCCTCGACGTCATGCAGAGCTTCTGGTACCGCAACGACAACCGCCGCGAGCGCTTCGTCGCGATCTGCCGGGACCGGGACGTGCAGGAGCTCACGTTCGACGGGTACATGAACAAGCAGCTGGTGAAAGCCAAGCCGTTGGCGCACGTGCGGATCTTCTTCAAGAACCTCGCCCATCTGACCGGTCTCGCCACCGCGTGAGCCTCTGTCCCGAGTCCGCACTCCCATGCTGATATCGATCGCGATCGACTTTCGTCTGGCCGACGTGGCCACGCGTGAGCGCTTCCACCTGTCGGAGGAGCGCCTGACGCAGCTGTATCGCACGGCGCGCAGCGAAGTGGTCACCGAGGCGGCGCTGATCTCCACGTGCAACCGGACCGAGTTGTACGCCTGGGTGGACAGCGACGATCCGCACGTCGTGGAACGCGCGGTGCAGACGCTCGCGCGCCGCTGGATGCGCACACGGGCCGATGGCGACGCGCTGCTGCTGTCGTCCACGCGTCGCGTGGGCATCGAGGCGGCACGGCATGTGGTCCGGATTGCCGCGGGGCTTGAATCGCAGGTACTGGGCGACGGGCAGATTCTGGGGCAGCTCAAGGCGGCGTACAAGCGCTCGACGCGCGGGCAGGCCGCCGGTCCGGTGCTGCATCGCCTGTTCGAGACGGCGCTCCGCGCCGGCAAGCGCGTCCAGACCGAAACGTCGCTCACCGCGGGACGCAATTCCGTGGGCGCCGAAGCCGCCATCACCGCCTCGCAGCGATTCGGCAACCTCCAGAATGCGCGTTGCCTGGTGGTGGGGGCCGGCAAGACGGGCGCCCGCGCCACCAAGCAGCTGCACAGGCTGGGCGCGCGCGACCTCGTGATCATGAATCGCACGTTCGAGACGGCGCAGGAGCTGGCGAAATTCGTGGGCGGCCGCGCGGCCCCGTTCGACGCCCTGCACGTGGAAGCGGCGATGGCCGACGTGGTCATCGTGGCCACGGGGAGCGAGGTGCCGGTGATCACCGGGGCCGGTCTGGCCACGGCACGCGAGGCGTGCGCGTCGATGGGCTATGCCATGCTGCTCATGGACCTGAGCCTGCCGCGCAACATCGATCCGCGGGTGAGCGATCAACCGGGCGTGACGCTCGTCGATCTCGACACGCTGCACCAGCCGATTCTCGACGCCGAAACGATGCGCCGCGATGCGGTGCCGGTGGCAACGGCCATCTGCGAGAGCGAGATCGATTCGTTCATGGACTGGATCGCGACGATGCCGGCCCGCGACGCGATCAAGCCGCTCCGCGAGGCGCTCGAAGATGTAGCCCGCCGCGAAGTCGCGTTCGCTGCGAAGGATGCCGGCGTGCACGACGCGGCCGTGGCGGAACGCACCGCATCGCGGATCGTGGCGAAGTTGCTGGCCGGTCCGATGGCAGCGCTGCGGCGTGCGGTGCAGCGTGGCGAGCCGCTGGACGCACAGGCCATGATGCTGCTGGAAATGTTCTCCCCGGCGTCCGCGCCCGCCCCGCGCCCGTCGCGTGCCGCGCGCGCCGCGGCGCCCGTCCCGCCTGTTCCCGCCGTATCCGATTCCGCCCACGCGCCCGCAGCGGGTGCGGCACGGGCTGACGGCCGACGCCGCGCGCCGCGCGAGGTCCGGTCATCGCTGATTCTTTCTCCGGAGCAGTTCACGTGAGTTCCTTGCCCGCGCCGACCACGCCCGTCAACGATCTGCTGCTGCGCGCGCTCCGCCGTGAGCGCGTGGAACGCCCGCCGGTGTGGATGATGCGTCAGGCGGGACGGTACCTGCCCGAGTACCGCGCCGTCCGCGCGAAGTCCGATTTCCTCACCATGTGCCGGACCCCGGAGCTGGCCGTCGAAGTGACGCTGCAGCCGCTGGATCTGGTCGGTGTGGACGCCGCGATCATCTTCAGCGACATCCTCGTGATCCCCGAGGCCATGGGGATGCACCTGACGCTCGACGAAGGGATCGGCCCGCAGTTCCCGTCGCCGCTGCGCTCGCTGAAGGACCTCGACCAGCTGCATGCCGTGGATCCGCAGGAGCATCTGAAATACGTGCTCGACGCGCTGGCCCTGGCCCGCCGCGAGATCAACGGCAAAGTGCCGCTCATCGGATTTGCCGGCTCGCCGTGGACACTGGCGGCGTACATGGTGGAAGGCAAAGGCACGAAGCAGTTCGCCGTGGCCAAGCGCATGCTGTACGAAAACCCCGCGATGGCCCATGCGTTGCTCGGCAAGATTGCCGACGCCGTGGGTGACTATCTGGTCGCCCAGGTCGCGGCGGGCGCGCAGGTGGTGCAGCTGTTCGAATCGTGGGCAGGGGCCCTGGGCCCCGAGGAGTTCCGCACGTTTGCGCTGCCGTATCTGGCGCGTTGCGCGCAGAAGGCGCGCGAGGCGGGGGTGCCCGTGATCGTGTTCGCACCCGGCGCCGGGTGGGCGCTGGGCGAGATCGCCGCGGCCACCGGTGCCGATGCGATCGGCGTGGACTGGCACACCGCGCCGTCCGATGCGCGCCGGCAGCTGGATCCGTTCCACGTGGCCATGCAGGGGAACCTCGATCCGTGCGCGCTGTACGGCCCGCCGGCCGAGATCCGCCGGCGGACGCACGCGATGATCCGCGCCTTCGGCCCGATCGGCCACATCGCGAATCTGGGGCACGGCATCCTGCCCGATGTCCCGCCCGCGCATGCGCGCGCGTTCATCGACGCGGTGAAGGAGTGGCAGTGGACGGACGAGGAGATCGAGGCAGCGACGGCACAGTCCACTCAGTGGAGCAACCCAATGGCGGGGGCACGATGAGCGCAGCGGTATTTCCCACGGCGGCGCCGATACCGGCCCCGACCGTCACCACGCGCCGCGCCGAAGCGACGCGCTGGATCGCAGGGCTGCACGACGAGCTCACGTCCTTTTTCGGGCGACTCGACCGCGGTGGCACGTTCGCCGAGGACCGCTGGGAGCGTCCGGGCGGCGGCGGCGGGGTGGCGCGTGTGATGACGGATGGCGTGACGTTCGAGAAGGCGGGCATCAACCGCTCAGCCGTCATGGGCGAACTGCCCGAACTCGCCGCGCGCCGTCTGGGTGGCCACGGGGCGGCCGCCGGTGCCACGCATTTCTTCGCGACCGGCGTGAGCCTCGTGGTGCATCCGCGCAGCCCGAAGCTGCCCACGGTGCACCTGAACGTGCGCTATTTCGAACTGACCGACGAGAACGGCCATCTCACCGACAGCTGGTTCGGCGGCGGCACCGACCTCACGCCGTTCTACCCGTATCACGAGGACGGCGTGCTGTTCCATCGCGCGTTGCGCGACATGGCGGACCGCCACCACGCCCGGTTCTATCCGGACTTCAAGCAGTGGTGCGACGAGTATTTCGTGAACGTGCACCGCGAAAACGAGGCCCGCGGAATCGGTGGCCTGTTCTTCGATCACCTGCGTCCGGACGAGGCCACGCACGGCCTCGACCTCGACGGCGTGCAGGCCTTCGTGAGTGACGTAGCGCGGGTGCTGCGCCACGCGTACGAACCGATCGTGGAACGGCGCCGGCACGAAGCATTCAGTGAGGCCGAGCGGGAATTTCAGCTCGTGCGTCGCGGACGCTACGTGGAGTTCAATCTGGTGCATGACCGCGGTACGATCTTCGGGCTGCAGACCAATGCGCGGGTGGAGAGCGTGCTCATGAGTCTGCCGCCGCTCGCCATGTGGCAGTATGCCCCGCGGTATGCCGCGGATTCGTTCGAGGCTCGGTTGGTGAAGATGCTCGAGCCCCGTGACTGGGTGACGGACCTGAGCGGAGGGTGAGCAATGCGCGCGGTGGCTGAGCAACGCAACGACGTGCCGTCAGGAGCCACCGGGGCCGGTGCCCCGCGCTCGGTGGCGGTGGTAGGGGCCGGCATTACCGGGCTCGTCACGGCGTACGCGCTGCGCCGCCGCGGCCTGCAAGTCACGCTCTTCGAGGCGAGCCGCCACACGGGCGGCTCGATCCGGACCACGCATACCGACGGCTTTCTGGCGGAGCACGGCCCGAATTCCTTCGTGACCTCGGCGCCGGTCGAGGCGCTGATCACGCAGCTCGACCTGCAGGACGACGTGGTCGAGGCCAATCCGGACGCCAATCGCCGCTTCGTGGTGCGCGACGGCGTGTTGCAGGCGTTCCCCATGACGCCCACCGCGATGCTGACCACGCGGCTGTTCTCGCTGCGGGCCAAGATGCGCGTGCTGCTGGAGCCGTTGGTGCGTCGGGGCGCGAACGATGCCGACGAATCGATCGCCTCGTTCGTGCGCCGCCGCCTCGGGCGCGAAGTGCTCGACTATGCCGTCGATCCGTTCATCTCCGGGATCTTCGCGGGGGATACCGAAGCGCTGAGCATGGCGCACGCCTTTCCGCGTGTGGTCGAACTCGAGCGCGCGCACGGCTCGCTGTCAGCCGGCCTGATGGCGCAGCGGCGGCGCGCCAAGTCGCCCGCGGCGATGTCATCTGACACGACCGCGCCGGGTGCGACGCAGGCCGCCACACCGCCGGACGCCACGCCGCACGAGGCCGCACCGTTCGCGCGGGCCAGACTGATTTCGTTCGTGGACGGGATGCAGACGCTCACCGACGCGCTGGAAGCGTCGCTGGCGGGCACCCTGCAGCTGGGATGTCCGGTGCGGTTGCTGCACCGCGACGGATCCCGCTGGGTGGTGGAGGCAGGTGAGGACGGTGCCACGACGTCGCAGACATTCGACGCCGTAGTGATGGCCACCCCCGCGCATGTGCTGGCGGCGATGGAACTGCCGGCCGAGTTGCGCGCCATGGCTGCGCCGGTGGAGCGGGTGGCGTATCCGCCGGTGAGCACCCTCACGTTGGGCTTCGCACGCGCCGACGTCGCGCATGCGCTGGACGGGTTCGGCATGCTGATTCCATCGCAGGAAAAGCGCAGCCTGCTGGGGGCGCTGTTCACGTCGTCACTCTTTCCCGATCGCACCCCCGACGGGCACGTCTCCATCACCTGCTTCGTGGGCGGTGCCCGTCTCCCCGAACGCGCCCGTGAAGACACCGATCTGCTGGTGGAGCGCGTGCTGATGGATCTGCGCCAACTGCTGGGCGTGCGCGGCGAACCGGTGTACGCGCACCACGTGTACTGGCCGCGCGCGATTCCGCAGTACACCGTGGGCTACCAAGCGGTGAAAGACGCCGCCGACGCCACCGAGGCGACCAACCCGGGGCTGTATCTGGGCGGGAATTACCGCAACGGCGTGTCGGTGGGTGATTGCGTGGCGAGTGGTGAGCAGATCGCGGATCGCGTGGCGGCCTACATCACGCGTGCCGGCTAGCCTCTGGTCATGCCCGCCCTTGAACTCCCCGCGCTTGACCTGCTCGCCATTGCGCCGCACCGCGACGACGCCGAACTCACCTGCGGCGGTACCCTGATCAAGGCCGTCGACGCCGGTCACCGGGTCGGCGTGCTGGACCTCACGCAGGGGGAGATGGGGACGCGGGGCTCGGCGGCGCTGCGGGCGGACGAAGCGGCGGCGGGGGCCCGCGTGATGGGGCTGCACGTGCGTGAGAATCTCGGCCTGCCCGACGCCAGCGTGCGCAACGACGACGACGCCCGCGCGCGGTTGGTGCAGGTGCTGCGGCGGCTCCGTCCGCGGGTCGTGATCATTCCGGCCCCGCGCGGCCGCCATCCGGATCACCGCCGGACCACCGAACTGGCGCGCGACGCCTGCTTCCTGAGCGGACTCGCCAAGTACGCCCCCGGCGAGCATCCGGCGTTCCGCCCGTTCAAGGTGTTGCATGTGGTCACGTACCGCGAAGACGCGATGAAGCCATCGTTCGTGGTCGACATCAGCGCGCAGTTTGCCCGCAAGCTCGCCGCGATCCGCTGCTATGGCTCGCAGTTCGATGGCACGACCCAGGCCGGCGAGGTGTATCCCAACGGGGAGCCGCTGTACGACATCGTGACGCATCAGGCGGCGCACTACGGCGCGCTCATCCGCGTGCAGTACGGCGAGCCGTTCTACACCGACGAAACCCTGTGCGTGGACGACGTCACCACCCTCGGCGTATCCACCTTCTGATCGTGCTCCGGTGTCCGCCGCGTCCGGGCCGGTGCACGGCGGCGCGACACGACCCGAAGGGCTGAGGGCGCACCATGTTTTACGACATCAGCATCCCGTTTGCCGCCGCGACCCCGCCGTGGCCCGACGACGTCGGCTTTTCCTGCGGGTGGACGTGCCGGCGCGACGACGGCAGCAGCATCAACTTGGGCGTGCTGCACACCAGCCCGCATGTGGGCACCCACGCCGACGCGCCACTGCACGTGCAATCCGGATGGCCCGCCTCGGAGTCGTTGCCCGCCTCCGTGTTCGTGGGCGACGTGGCGCTGATCGCGGTGCCGCCCGAACATGACATCACGCACGACATCGGCATCGCACTGCTCACTCACCTGCTGGGCGCGCACCCGCCCACTCGTGTGCTGCTGCGCACCGGCCACTCGGTCGCCGGCGGCGTCTTCCCCGCGGACTGGCCGGCGCTGACGGCGGAATCGGCCACGTGGCTGGTGGAGCACGGGGTGACGCTGTGGGGCGTGGATGCGCCCAGCGTGGACCGGCGTACGAGTACGGTGTTACCGGTGCACAACACCCTGTTCGGGGGCGGTTCGTTCGTGCTGGAGAATCTTGCGCTTGAGGGGGTGCCGGTGGGGCACTACGAGTTGCTGGCGCAGCCGCTGGCGGTGCACGGGGCCGACGCGGCGCCAGTGCGGGCGCTGCTGCGGGCCCGGCGCGGTGCGTAGGGCGCGCGCGGCTAGGGCGCTTTCAGTCGATCGAAGCGGTCGGTGACCGACACCGGGAGCAGCAACGCGTCCGCAATCGTCGCGATCCCTTCGGCTTCCGCCCAGGCCCGTTCAAGCGTGGCGAGTTCCCCTTCCAGAGCCTGACGCTCAGCATCTTCGTTGATCGCCATCTCGAAGGCGAGTCGCGCCGCTACGGGAATGGCCGAGAGGTCGCCGGTGTCGCCGAAGGTGCTCTTGGCGGCCCACTCGCGGCGCATGCCGGCGGCCCACCGGCCGAATCGCTCGGGACCGCCAGCCTGCTCGATAAGCGACACGCCGTCGGCGATCACGATGCGACGCGCACCGCCGAGGTTCACCAGCGGCAGCAGGCGACGCAACAACGGTACGGCATCGGCGCCGTGCAATTGCACGCGTCCGAACTCGTTCTTTCCTCCTTGTTGCCGGCGCATCAGCGACCAGTAGCCGCCGTTGCGCAGGGTCGGATCCGCGCCGTGATAGTGCGCCGCGTATCCGATATCGATCGCCCAACCGGCCGCACGATCGCTCGGGACAAGGCGTGGGTTGCCGATCGGGATGAACCGGCCACCGCTGGGATGATCGACGGGCTTCTGTGCCATCCCCGCGGCCGACACGATGCCGACCAGATTCGCGACGTGAATGAGTGGCGCGAGCGCGGCGAGTCCGACGCCGCTCACCACCGCCCCGCTCACGATCAACCCTGCCGCCGCCGTGACACCAACGCCCGTGGCAATGGCCTTCACCCGCCGCCGTCCGAACTGATCGCCGTAGCGCCACGCCGCAAACTCGGGGCGCTGTGGCTCTCCGATGCGCACGAGCTCCGTGCCGTCCGCCAAGCGCGCGAGTCCGATGTTGTCGGTACTCACGCGCACGCGCGTCTCGCGAAACGCCCGCTCGCTCTGCTCGATCGCTTCCCAGCGCTCGTCGAAGGGCGTGAGGTTCCACCGCTCGCAGCTGCGGCACACCACCCACAGTCTGCCCTTCCGCGCATCGAACGCGAGCCGCCGGCCGATGGGGAGCGCTTCGATCGCGTCGTTCGCGCCGAGTGATTTGCGGCAGTGGATGCAGGTGGAGTACATCAGCGATCACGCAACTTATTGAGCTGCTCGTCGATCGACGCGGGGAGGAACATGTCGTCGGCGATCTTCGCAATCTGCTCGGCTTCGGCCCACGCGAGTTCGAGCGCGGCGAGTTCGCCGTCCATCGCGCGGCGTTCGCTTTCCTCGTGAAGCGCCATCTCGAGGGCGAGGCGATCCCGCGGTGCGAGCGAATGCAGCGTGCCGGGGAGTTTTTTCACGACCGTTCTCTCGTAGCGTCCGAACCACGCACTCGTGCCGGCACCCCAACGCTCATCGCCCACTTTGGCACCGACACGCTGTTGCACCGACGTCAGGACACGAAGGGGATCGCCCACCTCTTCAAGCAACGAGACCGCATCCTGCACCTGAACACGTGATCCACCGAAGCGATTGACCGCTGGCAGCAGTCGCGCCGCCGCCCTCATGGCGTCGTCCCCGGTCAGCAGGTGCGAGCGGGCGACCGATTCCAATCGCAGCTGAAGCGGTCCGCCATCAGCCCCGCGCATGAGCGTGCTCATGCGTGCGTGCTTGCGTTGCACGTCGACCAGCTCGCCATCGGGCAGCGCAATCTTGCCAATGGAGACACTTTGCCGCCCATAGACCAGTGCATCCCAGATGCCGCGATTGGCGTAAAAGCCAGCGAAGCTCCCCACGCTCACTCCCACGGCGACCATCCCCCCGAGCACGGCGGCGGCGCTGCCGACCACCGCCCCGGTCACCAGCAGCTGTCGGTTGCGGCGCCGCCCGAACTGGTCGCCGTAGCGCCACGCCGCCATCTCGGGGCGCTGCGGCTCGCCGATACGAATGAGATCGACGCCCTCCTTGAGGCGGGCCAGTCCCACGTTGTCGGTACTCACGCGCAGGCGACTGTCGCGGAAGCGGCGCTCCATCGCCTCGATGGCCTCCCAGCGCTCTTCGAGCGGCGAGAGGTTCCAGCGGTCGCAGCCGCGGCACACCACCCACAGGCGCCCGCGGGCCGCGTCGAACGCCAGCCGCGTGCCCACCGGGAACGGCTCGAAGGCCTCGTTCCGGCCCAGATTGGCCGTGCAGTGCAGACAGGTCGTGAACATGGCGCCGCCGGGGCTGATCCGTGTCGTAGGCGGGTGCCTCCCGTCCCGACTTCCTGTAACTTAGGGACATGACGCAGCCCGTGTATCTCGATCACGCCGCCACCACGCCGGTGCGCGACGAAGTCATGACTGCGATGGCCCCGTTCTTCGGGCCTCGCTTCGGCAATCCGTCCAGCGTGCACCGTTGGGGACGGGAAGCCCGGGTCGCCCTGGACGACGCGCGCGAGCGGCTGGCCGCGTGTCTCGGGGCGCACGCCGACGAGGTGTGCTTCACCTCGGGGGGCACCGAGGGAGACAATTTCGCGATCCTCGGCGTGTTCCGCGCCCTGCGCGCGCAGGGACGCGACGCGGCCATCACGACGCCGACCGAGCACAAAGCGGTGCTGGCAGCGGTGCATCAGGTGGCGCACGAAGGCGGCGAGGAACGGCTGGTGCGCGTGACCCCCGACGGGCTGGTGGACGCGGCGCACTTCGCGGCGCTGCTTGATACCCGCGTGGCCGTGGCCAGCGTGATGTGGGTGAACAACGAGGTCGGCGTGATGCAGGATGTGCCAGCGCTGGCGGCACAGGCAAAGGCCGTGGGCGCGATGTTCCACACCGATGCCGTGCAGGCGTTCGGGAAGGTGGAGCTCGATACCCGTCGCATCCCGGTCGACCTGCTCACGATTTCCGGACACAAGTTCGGGGCCCCCAAGGGCACCGGCGCGCTGTACATCCGCCGCGACACCCCGCTGGCGCCGATGCTGCACGGCGGATCGCAGGACCGGGGCCGTCGTCCGGGCACGGAGAACGTGGCGTTTGCGGTGGGGCTGGCCACGGCGGCCGAGCTGCTGCTGGCCGAGCACGGCGCCGAACAGGCGCGACTGCTGACCCTGCGTGAGGCGCTCGAGCGCGGCCTCTATGAGCGGATTCCGGGCGTGATCATTCACGGCGCGGGGGCTCCGCGGGCACCGCACATCACGAACGTGTCGATTCCCGGGGCCACCAGCGAATCGCTGCTGATGGCGCTCGACCTGCGCGGCATCGCCTGCAGCGCCGGCTCGGCGTGTCAGAGCGGCAGCATGTCCGCGTCGCACGTGCTGAGCGCGATGGGCGTGGCGCCACCGATCGCCAACGCCGCGCTGCGGCTGTCGCTGGGGTGCCTGAGCACCGAGGCCGACATCCAGTACACCCTCGATGTGATGACGACGCTGGCCGCGAAGGCGCGTACGGGCGGCACCGCGCCCGCGTTCGCGACGGTCGAGTTCTGAGCCAGTCCATGACGGCCGCTTCAGTGCACGACCTGTTGCCGCCCAAGGGCGCGCGTGTCCTCGTGGCGATGAGCGGCGGCGTAGATTCGTCCGTCGCAGCGGCGGTGCTGGTGGACGCGGGATGCGACGTGGTCGGTGTCACGATGAAGCTGCACGAGGATGGCAAGGACATCCCCGACCGGCCCTGCTGTTCGCTGGACAGCACCAGTGACGCACGACGCGTGTGCGAGAAGCTCGGGATCCCGCACTACGTGACCAACTTGGTGGATCGCTTCGGGCATGATGTGCTCGACGACTTCGTGCAGGAGTACG
>CANJOX010000048.1 GCA_947475795.1 Gemmatimonadota bacterium | reverse complement strand
CTCAAGGAGGCCGGCGTGGAGACGGTGAATCACAACCTCAACACGTCGGCGAACTTCACCCCGGAAGTAGTGGGCACGCACACGTTCGACGATCGCGTGAACACCGTGGAAGCCGTAAAGGCGGCGGGGATGAAAACCTGCAGCGGCGGTATTCTCGGCATGGGCGAAAGCGATGACGACGTGATCGACCTCGCACTCTCGCTGCGCGAACTCGACGTGAAGAGTGTGCCGGTGAACTTTTTGATCCCGGTGCCCGGCACGTCGTTCGCCGGCATCCGCGAGCTCGACCCGCGTCGCTGCCTGCGCATCCTGTCGCTGTACCGCTTTCTACTCCCCACGCAGGAGATCCGCGTGTCGGGCGGGCGGGAAGTGCACCTCCGCAGCATGCAGGTGATGGGGCTGTACCCCGCCAACTCCATCTTCGTGGGCGACTACCTCACCACGCAGGGACAGACCGCGCGCGACGACCTGCGCATGATCGAAGACGCCGGTTTTGTGCTGGAAACACCGGACGGTGAGCCGCTGGTGGGTGATCCGTTCGCCGGCGTGCCCGACTCGTATCCGCGTGCCGCGCTGCCGATGGTGGAGGTCTGATGAGCATCGCCGACATCCGGAAGGACTACCGGCGGCAGTCGCTGTCGGAGCAGGACGTGGCGGACGATCCGATCGCGCAGTTCACCCGCTGGTTCGATGAAGCGGTGACCGCCGACGTGGTGGAGCCCAACGCGATGTGTCTGGCCACCGCCACCCCCGACGCGTATCCGTCGGCGCGGATGGTACTGCTGAAAGGCGTCGACGCGCGCGGGTTCGTGTTCTACACCGACTACCGCAGCCGCAAGGGACAGGAGTTGGCCGACAACCCGCACGCTTCGCTCTGCTTTTTCTGGGCGGAGCTGGAGCGGCAGGTACGGATCAACGGCGCCGTGCAGCGCGTGAGCCGCGCCGAGTCGGACGCGTACTTCCAGTCGCGGCCCTTGCCGAGCCGGGTGGGCGCGTGGAGCTCGCATCAGAGCATGGTACTTCCCGATCGCGCCGTGCTCGAGCAGCAGCTCGCCGCCAATGAAACACGATTTGCCGACGGCGACGTGCCACTCCCTGAGCATTGGGGCGGCTTCCGCATCGTGCCCGAGGAACTCGAGTTCTGGCAGGGGCGGGAGAGCCGCCTGCACGATCGTATCCAGTTCCGGCGCGAAGCGGGCGTGTGGGTGAAGCGGCGCCTGTCGCCGTAACCCGTCCCCGCGGGAACCGATCGCGCGTTCTGTGAGTTCCGCGTGCATGTCCACGACATCGCACGCGGTTCTCATTTTCGGCGCCACCGGTGGCGTCGGTTCGGCTCTCGCCCGTCGGTTGGCGGCAGCCGGCACGCCAATCTTCCTCGCGGCGCGCCGCGAAGAGCCGCTGGCCGCGCTGGCCACGGAACTCGGCGCCGCCTTCGCCACGTGTGACGCCACCGACTGGGCCGAGATCGACCGCGTGGCGGATCTCGCGCGCGAGCGGTTTGGTACCATCGGCGGCATCGCGAACTGCGTGGGCTCGCTCATCCTGAAGCCGGCGCACCTCACGAAGTTCGAAGAGTTCCAGCACACCATCGCGCAGAATCTCACCAGCGCGTTCGGCGTGGTGCGCACAGCGGCGCGGACGATGCCCGAGGGGGGCGCGGTGGTGCTGTGCAGCACGGCCGCGTCGCGGATCGGGCTCTCGAACCACGAGGCGATCGCGGCGGCCAAGGGTGGCGTGAACGGTCTCGTGCTGTCGGCGGCGGCGACCTACGCGTCGCGCGGTTTGCGCGTGAATGCCGTGGCGCCCGGATTGGTGGAGACGCCGCTCACGGCGCGCATTACGGCCTCAGCGCCGGCGGTGCAGGCGTCCCAGGCCATGCACGCGCTGGGGCGCATCGGTCAGCCCGACGATGTGGCCAGCCTGATGGCGTGGCTGCTGGGCCCCGACGCCACGTGGGTCACCGGACAGTTGTACGGCGTAGACGGCGGCCTCGGCACGGTGCGTTCCAAGTAGCGCGACGTCGCACCGCGTCGTCGCGCGCCGGTCGTCAGCGCATGGCTCCCGGCGGCGGCACGTCGCCGGCCAGAAAGGGGGCCATGCTGGGCTGGGATGCCCCGGCCGACGACTCCTCCGTGACGGCCAGCAGGGCGACGCCGCTCGTGCTGGTGGGGAACTCCACCGATGACAGCGTCACGCGGCCGTCCTGATCCGGCGTGAATTGCGTGATGGCCGCCAACGCCCCGTCGCGCAGCATCCAGAGCGTGTAGGCGCGATCACTGGCCACGGGCGCAAAGCCGTAGCCGTGCACCACCGCCTTGCCGTCGCGGACGTTCCAGAAGACCTGCATCCCATGATCACTCTGGGCCGTGGGCACGAGCGAGACGAGTACCACGTAGCCGCGCGTCGGCAGCAGCGTTTGCAACGTCTTGTCCTGCGCCGCCAGCCGCGTCTCGGCGCGCGCCATCAGCGCGGCCTCCTGGGTTGCCCGCTCCTCGAGCGACAGGGCGCGCTGACGGTACACCACCGCCATCGCCACCGCCGCCACCATACCTACCCCCAAGACCGCGGCCGACCACCACGCCCGTCGCGTGGTGCGGCGCGCCACCTGGCCGATCGCCGCTGCCGGCAACGGCGGCGTGGCCACACGGGTCGCGCGACTGGCCGACGTCTGCTTCACCACCGCCGCGCGCGGCGGCGTGTTCCGTTCGGCACGACGGGCCATCGCCAACGCCCGCACATCGTCGACGGCAGGTGAGCCGGCCGGCGGTGTGGCCGGCGGCGTTGCGGGCGGTGTGATGGGCGGTGTGACGGCCTCGACCGGCGGCACGGCAGCGACCGGTATTGCGGCCTCGACCGACGCGGCCGCCTCCTCGTGCTGCCGGGCGATCTCGTGCGCGATGGCACGCTCGAGGTCCACCGCGTGCAGCGGGTCAGCGCGCCCGCGCTCGAACGCGGCGCGTTCGTCGGCGTCGAGCAAACCGAGCACATAGGCCGGGACCAGCGTCCGCAGCTGGTCGATGGTAAGCGGGTACATGGCGGTCAGAACACGCGCAGCGGCGCCGGACGGAAGGAGGGATCATCCATCGCCACCCGCGCCATTGCCGCATGGGTGCCACCGCCAATCGGCAGCGTGGGTGGACGAACACATCAATGGTGCGAGACCGCCGCCCGAAAGGCGAGCAACCTCAGCCGTGTTCGGCCAATTCCTCGCGCAATTTGACATAACTGTCATACCGGCCACGGCTGAGCTCGCCTTGGGCCACCGCCGTCGTGATCGCACAGTCGGGCTCCACGGTGTGCGTGCAGTCCGCAAAGCGGCAGTCGTTCACCAGCGGCCGGAACTCGGGGAAGCAATGCGCGATCTCACGCGCGTCGATGCCCCACAACCCCACTTCACGGAGTCCCGGGGTATCGGCCACGAATCCGCCGCCCGGGAGCGGATGCAGCACGGCACCCACCGTGGTATGCCGCCCCTTGTTCACACTGTCGCTGATCTCGGCCGTACGGAGATCGAGCCCGGGGAAGAGGCGATTCATCAGCGACGACTTGCCGACGCCCGACGGCCCCGTCAGCGCGGAGTCCTTGTTCTGCACCTCGTCACGCAGCGCCTCGAGCCCCTCGCCCGTGACCACGCTCACGAGATGCAGCGGATAGCCGGCCTGCACGAACTCGTCGAAGCGCTCGCGCACCGTCGCCGCATCCACGAGATCGATCTTGTTGATCACGATCCGCGCCGCGAGCCCGTTCGCCTCGGCGATCACGAGAAAGCGATCGAGCATCCGCGGATGCGGCTCGGGACGCGCCGCGGCGAACACGACGAGCACCTGATCGAGATTCGCCACGATGATCCGCTCGCCGCGCGCACCGGCCGGTGCACGGCGCGCGAGCTTGCTGCGACGCGGATGGATGTGATCGATGGCCCACGCATCACTGTCGGCAATGCGCCCGAGCGTCACGCGGTCGCCCACGGCCAGCTTGAGCGAGCCGTGCGCCTCGTGCTTGAGGCGCCCCCGCAACGACACATCGTGCAGCACGCCGTCGTCGGTACGCACCTGCCAGATCCCGCCGGTGCCCTGCATGACGACACCGTCCACCGTCCCCGCCTCAGCCGATGCCCCCGCCGTGCCCGCATCCACGGTCATGAGGCCCGCCCGCGAATGAGACCATCGAGCGTGGCCTTCACCGTGCCCAGCGCCATGCCGCCGAGCTGGTGGCGCACCACCGGTTCGCTCTGCCCTGTGACGAGAAACCCGGTTTCGAGGTGCCCCTGCACCTCCGGCTCGCCATGCCCCCATTGCACGAACATCAGATACGCCCCCCACGGCGCCGTCCGGTCACCGGTGCTGTCGGTGAGGATATCCGCCGAGTACGCGTGACCATCGACGCCCTCGAACGCGGCCGGGCGCTTGTGGACGGCCATGTAGCCGCCGAGGGTGCGCTCGTCGCCCGCGTCGTGATCGGGGGGATGGTGGTGTCCATGATGTTCGGTCAGCGGGTCAAGCTCTCCTTCACGATGTTTCCCGCCATGAACGCAATGTTGGCCGGGCGTTCGGCGAGTCGCCGCATGAGATAGGGATACCATTGGCTGCCGAAGGGCACGTAGACGCGCATCCGGTAGCCGTCCTTCACGAGTTGTTCCTGCAGGTCACGGCGGACCCCGTACAGCATCTGAAACTCAAAGCGATCGCGCGCAATGCCGCGCTCCGCCGCAAAGCGCTTCGCCTCGGCGATGATCACTTCGTCGTGCGTGGCGATGCCCGGATACCGCCCGTACTCCATGAGCCGGTGCATGGCAGCCACGTAGTTGCGGTCCACGTCGGCTTTGTCGGGGAAGGCCACCGTTTCCGGCTCGAGGTACGCGCCCTTGCAGATCCGCACGCGGCACTGGAGCTGGTTGGCCCGGTCCACATCGTCGAGGGTGCGGCGCAGCGCGCTCTGCAGCACCACGCCCACGGTATCGGGGAAATCGGGATAGAGCTTGTGTTCGAACGTGTCGAGCGTGCGATCGGTGTACGCGCTCGATTCCATGTCGAGGCGCACAAAGCTGTTGTACTGCTTCGCCCGCTCGAGCACCTGCCGCACGACCTCGAGACCCAGATCATCGGAGATGTCCTGACCAAGCGCGGTGAGCTTGACCGATACGTTGGCCTGCAGCTTGTGCTGTGCGATGCGATCGAGAATCTCGAGATACTGGCGGCCCGTGTCGCGCGCCTCCGCCTCGCCGGCAACACTCTCGCCAAGCAGGTCGAGCGACGCCGTGATGCCTTTCGCGTTCAGTTGCTGGACGGCGGCCAACGCGGTGGTGACGGTTTCGCCGGCCACGAAGCGCGAGGCCATCTTGCGAGCGAATCCGACATTCTTGACGAAGTCGAAGATGCGCTGCTGGCGCGAGAGGTACAGCAAGGACGATCGAAGCATGAAGCGCGGGGGCGCGGAGTTCGGCGGAGGGAGAGGCGCGGCGCCGGTTCACAACCGGCACCGCGCGGAACGACGTCGGGAATATACCTGCGGGCCTCCCGTCAGGCGGTGGCGAGGGCCGCCAGCACCGCGTGCATCTGCACCACGTGCCGACGCTGGTGCTGCGCCAGGAACAACCCCCACTGATACCCGTTGAGCGGCCCCAGCACCGGATGCGGTGCCTCGACGGTCGCGAGGGCACGCCCCGACGCCTGGCGGTACGCCGCCATCACCCGCTCGCGCGCCACCGCCTGACCGGTGCGCGCCTCCTCGAGCGACAGCTGCGCCGCCGGGGTGACCATCGCGGGGGCGACAATCCGACGGACCGGATTCGACACCTGGAACCGATCGAGCGAGTGCGCCAGCGCGCTGTCATCGGATTCGATGGTGTCCGCCGTCTGCGCCAGCAGCTTCGAGATCAGTCGCCCGGAACCGTCCTCGACCATCAACAAGTGCTCCACGATCTGCGCGATCGACCACGTGTCCGGCCGGGCGGGCGCCTCGCGCTGCGCGGCGGGGATGTGATCCAGCGTCTCCTGCATGAGACGCTGCGCGTCGGTGAGCGCATCGATCACCTCGACAATCCGGGGGTGCAACGGCATGGTGGTCATGGTGCAGGATACCGCTCAGGGATGGAATGTTTCGCCGGAGGCCGCCTTGGCGGCCAGCAACGCGGCAGGCGCGAAACGACCGGGGAACCGCGCCTCGAGCTCCGCGAGCTGCCGGACCACGGTGGCCGCCCCGAGCGTATCGAGATACCGGAACGGGCCGCCCAGAAACGGCGGAAACCCGATCCCGAAAATGGCCCCGATGTCCCCGTCGCGCGGCGAGCGGATGATGCCGTCCTCGAGACAGCGTACGGCCTCGTTGAGCATCGGGAGCACGGTGCGCCGCTGGATCTCCTCCGCCGTGCACGTCACGCGGGCGCCCTTCGTCGGCGTGAGGGCATACACGCCGTCATCCACGCCCTGCCGCGCACCGCGTGCGTCGTAGCGATAGAACCCGCGCTTGGCCTTGCGTCCTAACCGGCCGCTGTCGATCACGCGCTGCAACGAGAGCGACGGGCGCATGCGATCACCGAACGCCGCCGCCATGATCGGCCCCGACTTGCCGGCGATGTCCAGGCCGACTTCGTCGAGCAGCGTGATCGCCCCCACGGGAAACCCGAACGCCACCAGTGCCGCGTCCACCGCGTCGATCGCGACGCCGTCGTCGAGCAACGCGCCGCTCTCGTTCAGGTAGGGCGCGAGAATCCGGTTCACATAAAAGCCGGGACCGTCACGCACCACGATCACCGTCTTGCCCAGCTGACGTCCGTACGCCACCACCGTGGCCGTGGTCTCGGCGCTGGTCTCGGGGGTCACGATGACCTCGAGCAGCGGCATCTTGTGCACGGGCGAGAAGAAGTGCATCCCCACCACCTGCTCCGGATGCGCCGACGCACGGGCAATGTCGCGGATGGGGATCGTGCTGGTGTTCGAGGCGAAGATCGCCCGCGGCGCCACCGCCTCGACCTCGCGCAGCACGGCGTGCTTCACCGCGAGATCCTCGAACACCGCCTCGATCACGAGATCGGCGTTGCGGAAGCCGCTGTAGTCGGTGGTGCCGCCCACGAGCGACAGCTGGTCGTCGCACTGCAGCCGCGTGAGCTGGCGGCGCCGCAGCCGCTCGCGCAGCACGTCGCGCACGGCGCGCATCCCGGCCGCCAGCCGCTCGAGCGACGCATCCTTGAGGCGCACGACCGTACCCGCCTGCACCGCCACCGTGGCGATCCCGGCGCCCATGAACCCCGCGCCCAGCACACCGATCTTGCGCACGGGCGCCGCGACCGCCGTCACGCCCTCGGGCAACCCAGTGTCCTTCTTCAGCGCCGTCGTGGCGTAGAAGATGGTCACCAGCTGGCGGGACACGGGGGACACGGTGAGCGCCCCGAAGTGACGCGCCTCCGCACGCAGCCCCGCCTCGAATCCCTGCCGGTATCCGGCGCGCACGGCATCGATCACCGCCAACGGCGCGGGATACTGCCCGCGCGTCTTGCGCAGCACCGTGGCGCGCGCCTGCCGGAACACGAGCGCACGCCCCATCGGGGTGCCCTCGAGCAGCGCCTCGGATGCGCCGCGTCGGCGCGCCCGGGTCGGCGTGGCCTCGCCCCGCGCCAGCGCGCGGACACGGCGTTCGGCCACATCGTGCAACAGCGCCGGATGCACCAGTTCGTGCACGAGCCCCATCTGCCACGCTTTCTTCGCGCGGATATTCTTGCCCGTGAGCATCATGTCGAGCGCGGCCGGCAGTCCCACCGTGCGAGGCAGACGCTGGGTCCCGCCCGCGCCGGGCAACAGCCCGAGCTGCACTTCAGGGAGGGCCAGCACCGTTTTGGGGTGCTCGGTGGCAATGCGATAACGGCAGGCCAGCGCGGTCTCGAGTCCGCCCCCAAGCGCCGCGCCGTGAATGGCCGCCACAATCGGCTTGGACATGGCCGCGAGCCGATTCAGCAGCTGCTGGCCGCCCGTCGACAGGCGCTCGCCGTCGGCCGCCGCAGTCACCTGCTGCAGTTCGTCGATGTCGGCCCCCGCAATCCAGCTGTCGCGTTTGCCGCTCACGAACACCGCTCCCACGATCGACGCGTCCTCCGCGATGCGCGCGAGGATCCGCTCGAACACCGGCGCCATGCGCGAATTCAGCGTATTCACCGGCGAGCCGGGTTGGTCATAGCGGATGGTGGCGACGCCGTCGTGCACCGACAACGCGATGCCGGTCGCCGCATCGTCAAGCAACATGATGCCCGCCGTTGGCGTGCTCATACGCGCTCCACGATCATCGCGTGCCCCATGCCGCCGGCCGCACACACGGTGAGCATGCCGAACTGCCCGTTCCGTCGCGCGAGTTCATGGCATAGCGTGGTCAGCACCCGCGCGCCGGTGGCCCCGAAGGGATGCCCGATCGACAGCGAACCGCCCATCACGTTGAGCCGGTCCATGTCCACCTCGCCCACCGGTGCACTCAGCCCCGCCCGCGCGGCCCACATCGGCGAGGCGAGCCCCTGAATGTTGCTCAGCACCTGCGCCGCAAAGGCCTCGTGCATCTCCACGAGGTCGAGATCGCGCAGCGTGAGTCCGGCGCGCGCCAGTGCCATCGGTGCCGCCAGCACGGGCGCCTGCAACAGCTGTTCGGCAGGATCCACTGCCGCGTACGCGTACGCGCGGATGAACGCGAGCGGCGTGTATCCCAGTGCGCGCGCGCGCTCCTCCGACATGAGCAACACGGCCGCGCCGCCATCGGTGAGCGGCGACGCATTGCCGGCGGTGACCGTCCCGTACGTGCGATCGAAGGCCGGCCGCAGCGCCGACAGCTGCTCGTACGTGGTGTCGTGCCGCACGCCGTTGTCCGCCGCGATCAGGCGGTCGAACGCCGGCGGCACGGGCACCGGCACGATCTCCGCCGTGAGTCGCCCGTCGGCCATGCCCTGCGCGGCGCGCTGGTGCGAGCGCAGTGCGAACCGGTCCTGTGCCTCGCGCGTGATCCCGTTGATCTTGGCCATCGCATCGGCCGACTGCCCCATTGTTTCGCCGGTACTCGGCTCGGCGATCGCCGGCGTGATCGGCACGAAGTCACGCGGCCGGAGGCGCGACAAAATGGACAGACGCTGCCCCACCGTTTTCGCCTTCGACGCCGCCACGAGCACGTCGCTCATGCCGCGCGAATGCAGGATCGGCACCTGCGACAACGACTCGGCGCCCCCCGCGATCGCGATGTCGGCGTGCCCCAGCGCGATCTGATCGGCCGCATCCGTGATGGCCTGATTGGCCGAGGCACAGGCGCGCGACACCGCGTACGCCTGCACTGTTTTCGGGAAGTGCGGCAGCAGTGCGACTTCACGCGCGATATTCGGCGCCACGACCGACTGCACCACCGTGCCGAAGACGAGCAGATCGACGGCGGCCCCGTCGAGCGCCGTGCGCTGCACCAGCTCGGCCACCGCCATTTTGCCGAGATCGCTCGCCGTGTAGTCCTTGAGCACGGTGCCGGACCGTGCGAACGGCGTGCGCACACCGGCGACGATGGCCACGCGACGGCCATTTCCATTGGGAGCCATGCGTCGAAAGTAACGGACGCGCCCCTAGCGCGGCGAGGGTCCCGGCGGCATCTCTGCATCGATGCCGCATCCGCACGCCACCCCCGCACCATCCGACCACGATGGCGCGTCGCCCACCGCGTCGGCGGCGGTGTCTTCGGGCGCCGCGGTCGCCGCGCGCAGCGCCACGCTGGTGGCCCTCGCGGGCGAGCCGTTCGACATGCTGATCATCGGCGGCGGCATCACCGGTGCTGGCGTCGCGCGCGAGGCGGCGCTGGCCGGCTTTCGCACCGCCCTGCTCGAGCGCGACGATTTTGCGAGTGGCACGTCGAGCCGCTCGTCGCGGCTGGTGCACGGAGGGGTGCGCTACCTCGAACACGGGCACCTCGGGCTGGTGTTCGAGTCCAGCCGGGAGCGCCGCCTGCTGCTCGGGCTGGCGCCGCATCTGGTCCGTCCGCTGGCGTTCACGTGGCCCGTGTATCGCGGCGCGCGCGTGCCCCGCTGGAAGGTGCGCGCCGGACTCGCGCTGTACGATGCGCTGTCGCTGTTCCGCAACCAGCGGCATCAGTCACTGGACCGCGACGGCGTGCTGGGGTCCGAGCCCGCGCTGGCCCCCGATGGGCTGGTGGGCGGCGCGCGCTACTGGGATGCGGCCACCGACGACACCCGCCTCACGCTCGCGAGTGCGCTGGCCGCGCGCGAGGCGGGCGCGGCCGTGGCCAATCATGTGTCCGTGGTGTCCGGCGTGCACGCCGACGGCCCGCAGCGCCGCCTCACGGGGGTGGTGGCCGAGGATCGACGCACCGGGAACACGTTCGCCGTGCGGGCCCGCGTGATCATCAACGCCACGGGTCCGTGGAGCGACGCTACCGCCGCCCTCACCGGCGCGTCGCAAGGCACGCAGCTGTTCGGTTCGGCCGGCTCACACATTGCCGTGCCGCGCGCGCGGGTGGGCAACCACGAGGCCGTCACGATTGTCTCGCCGCTGGACGGACGCGTGATGTTCGTGCTCCCCTCGGGCAGTCACACCATCATCGGCACCACGGAGCGCCCGGCCCGCGGCGGCCCCGACGACATCCGCGCCACGCGGGCCGAGGTGACGTACCTGCTGCAGTCGGTGAATCGTTGCTTTCCCTTCGCGCAGCTCACCATGGACGACGTGATCTCGGCCTGGTGCGGCATCCGCCCGCTGGCGGCCGTGCGCGCCGGCGAGCACAGCGCCAACGCCGCCTCACGCGAGCATGCCATCACGCACCGCAGCGACGGTTTGGTGAGCATCACCGGCGGCAAGCTCACCACGTACCGCGCCATGGCGGCTGACGTGCTCGCGCACGCGCGCGGCGAATCCATGAAGGCCCCGCGCACCGGCGCGGCGACATCGCCCCCGCGGCGCGACGCCTGGCCCAGCGAATCCACGCCGCTCCCCGGCGGAGACATCACGACGCGTGAGGCCACGGTGCAGGAGGCGCGCGCCACGACGCACGATGCGGCAGTAGGGGAGCGCCTGGCCCTCGCCTACGGCAGCCGCTGGCGTAATGTGTGGAGCTACGTGCAGCGCGATGCCGCACTGGGGCGCCGTCTGTCCGACGACCTCCCGTACCTGCTGGCCGAAGTGCCGCACGCCGTGGAGCGCGAGATGGCGCTCACACTGTCCGACGTGCTCATCCGCCGCACGCACGTGGCGTTCGAGACGCGCGACCATGGCCGCGCCGCTGCGCGCCGGATCGCCCCCATGATAGCGGCGCTGTTGCAGTGGTCGGCGTCGGAGACCGCGCGCCAGCTCGACGACTACGATGCCGATGCCGCTCGCCTGTTCACGATCGACGATCACTGACCGCCGGCATACCCGGCGCCCTTTTCCATTCTTCCACTCCTGCCATGTCTGAATTTGCCGGCCGTGTCGTGTTCATCACCGGCGGTGCCTCCGGAATCGGTGCCGCTGCCGCACGCGCGTTCGCGGCGCAGGGCGCCCGCGTGGTGGTTGGCGACGTGCAGCCGCAGCTGGCCGTGGCCGTGGCCCGCGAGGTGAACGGGCTCGCGGTGGCGTGCAACGTGCGCGACGACGACGAGATCGCGGCGGCCATCGCGCATACCGTGCACGCGTACGGCGCCCTCGACATCGCGATCAACGCGGCCGGCATCGGTGGCGCGGAAGTGCGCACCGCCGACTACCCGCAGCCCACGTGGGATGCCGTGATCGATGTGAACCTCACCGGCGTGTTTCGCTGCATGCGGCATCAGCTGCCGGTGATGCTGGCCGCCGGACGCGGCACGATCGTGAACGTGGCGTCGGTGGCAGGGCTGGGGGGATTTCCAAAGCACTCGGCCTACGCGGCCAGCAAGCACGGCGTGGTTGGACTCACGCGCACGGCGGCGCTAGAGTACGGACGCCGCGGCATCCGGATCAACGCCCTCTGCCCCGGCTTCACGCTCACGCCCATGGTGCAGGGGATGCTCGACGCCGGGCTGCCGCAGGAGGAGCTCACGGCGCGTGTGCCGATGGGACGACTCGCCAGCGCCGAGGAGATGGCAGACACCGTGCTGTATCTGTGCAGCAGCGCCAGCGCGTTCATGAGCGGACACGCGCTGGCGATCGACGGCGGACTGACCGCGGGCTGAGGCCGCGGGGCCGCTGACAGGCCCTGCTTACGGAACGAGCAGGATCTTGCCGTGACGGCCGCCGGTGGCCGCCGCGGCCACGGCGTCCTTGATCTGCGACAGCGGATACGTGGCGTGCACGCGCACGGCGAGCTCGCCACGTGCAATCAGGGTGGCCAACTCACCGAACACCGCCTGCTGCTGCGCTGGCGCGGCGTTGCGGTACCAGAACGCCAGCCAGAACCCGCGCAGCGTGATGTTGCGGAAAATGAGCGCGCCCGGCGCCAACTTGCACGCCTCGCCGCTGAGCGCCCCGTAATTCACCACCGTACCGCCCACCGCGAGGCACTGCGCCAGCCGGTCGGTGGCACTGCCGCCCACCGCATCGATGGCCAGACGGATCTTGGCCTTCCCGGTCGCCTCGATCACGCGCGCCGCCAGATCCGGCCCATCCACCAGCACGACGTCACCACCAATGGCCTGCAACGGCGCCACGGCATCGTCGCGACGCACCACACTCACCGTGCGGAAGCCGCGCCGTTTGGCGAGCTGGATCACGTACTCACCCACGCCGCTGTTGGCCGCGTTCTGAATCAGCCATTCGCCCGGCTGCAGTGACACGAACTCGGAGAGCAACAGCGAGGCCGTGGGCGGATTCACCGCCAGCATCGACAGCTGCAGCGGATCACCGACCGGCGGCAGCGGAATGATCCCGGCGGCGGGGGCCACCAGATGCGACGCCCACGTGCCGGCGCCGATCGGCAGCAGCACGCGTTGGCCCACCGTCAGCGACGTGACGCCGTCGCCCAAGGCGGCCACGCGCCCCACCCCTTCGTTGCCACCCACGGCCGGCAGCGGCGGCAGCATGCCGTACTGCCCGGTCAGGGTGAGCACGTCCGACGGATTGATCGGAGCCGCG
>CANJOX010000047.1 GCA_947475795.1 Gemmatimonadota bacterium | reverse complement strand
CGACGTCATCATGGCGACGATCCCCGACGAGTATCTGCCCAAGCGCCTCAAGACGCACATCAATCCGACCGGCCGCTTCGTGATCGGCGGTCCGCAGGGCGACGCCGGTCTCACCGGCCGCAAGATCATCGTCGATACCTACGGTGGCATGGGGCGGCACGGCGGCGGCGCGTTCAGCGGCAAGGATCCGTCCAAGGTGGACCGCTCGGCCTGCTATGCGGCGCGTTGGGTGGCCAAGAACATCGTGGCCGCCAAGCTGGCCACGCGCTGCGAAGTGCAGGTGGCCTACGCCATCGGCGTGGTGCAGCCCGTCTCCGTGTACGTGCAGACCTTTGGCACGGGGGTGGTCTCCGACCGCGCCATCGAAGCGGCTGTGAACGACGTGTTCGACCTCACTCCCCGCGGCATCTCGCGCGACCTCGACCTGCGGAAGCCGATCTATCAGGCTACGGCCGCGTACGGACACTTCGGTCGCCGGCCCGAGACCATCGGCCGCGGTCGCTCGGCCCGGACCACGTTCACGTGGGAACGCACCGACCGCGTGGCCGCCCTCAAGCGCGCGATCCGATAAGCGGCGCCGACACCCCGGTGCGCACCTCGCGGGTGCATCGGGGTATACG
The DNA here is from genome assembly GCA_947475795.1 of Gemmatimonadota bacterium. The sequence goes on along the minus strand of CANJOX010000047.1, from coordinate 12,473 downwards.
GGGGCTGGAGCGCTCTTCTCACAGCCGCCGGCACGCGGAGTTGCGATGATGATCGAAGTCACGGTGGCCCGCCTCGGGCTCGACAGCGCGACGAACTCGTTCGTCGTCATTCTGCGCGAACGCGACGGACGCCGTGTGCTGCCCATCTGGATCGGCCAGCCGGAAGCAGAGTCCATCGTGATGCAGATGAATCAGGTCAAACGCGAGCGGCCGCTCACGCACGACCTGTGCAAGGCCATCATCGTCGGGATGGGCGGCACCCTGCGCCGCGTCTCGATCACGCGGGTGCAAAAGAGCACGTACTACGCGGAGCTGCAGCTCGATGGCCCCAACGGTCCGGTGGCCGTCGACGCGCGTCCGTCCGACAGCATTGCCATTGCCCTGCGTTTCGACGCCCCCATCTTTGCACCGGAATCGCTGCTCCACGCGGTCGACGACGAGGACGAGGTGTCGATCGAGGATCGCCTGTCCGGCGGGACCGACGCCCACGAGTTGACGGCCGAGCAACTCAAGGCGTATCTCGAACAGCTGCGTCCCGAGGATTTCGGCAAGTTCTCGCCCTGATCTCTCCCGACTTCCCCCCGATCGTCCCCCGCGTGCCCCGACTTCCGTCGTTTCTCCCCATTCTCGCGTCGCTGCTCGTCGGCGCGTCCGCGCTCCACGCGCAGGCCGGTTCCCACACCGTGGAGGGGCGCGTCCGGCGTCCCGCCGGCGCGCAGGGTGATTCCACCGGCATGGGACCGCTGTCCGGCGCGTGGGTCACACTGCACCGCGTCGGCAAGGACACGGCGGGCCCCATCGATTCCATGCGCACCGATACCCAGGGGCGCTACCGGTTCCGCTGGACGCCGTCGGGGGCAAGCGATGCCGTGTACTTCGCCTCCACCACGTGGGGCGGCATCGCGTATTTCACGCCGCCGCTGCGCAAGGTGGATACCCGGGCTGACGACGCCGAACTGACCGTCTTCGACACCACGTCGGTTCGCTTCCTGATGTCGGTGAAGGGGCGCCACCTGATCGTGGGGAAGAGCGACACCACCGAGTTCCGCACCGTCATCGAAGTGTTCGAGCTGTCCAACGACAGTCTGCGTACGCTGGTGGCCACCGACACCGTGTCGCCGTCGCCCACGTGGAGCGTCTCCGTGCCGGCATCGGCGCGGGATGTGCGCGCCAATGAGGGGGAGATCTCCCCCGATGCGTTCGTGGCCAACCCGGGACGCGTGTCGGTGTACGCGCCGATCCCGCCGGGGGTCAAGCAAGTGGCCTTCTCGTACAAGGTGCCCAACAGCAGCTTCCCGCTCGCCATGCGCGCCGAGTACGGTGCCGTGGTGTTCGAGGTGCTGCTCGAGGAGCCGCAGGGCTTCGTGACCGGCACCGGTTTTGCCAACGTCGATCCGGTCACGCTCGAAGGACGCCAGTTCCGGCGCTTTCTCGCGCAGGACGTGAAGCCCAACGCCGACATCGTCATCGAGTTGCCGTCCAGCGGCACGCCGGCGCGCAGTTTGTACATCGCTGGCCTGTTGCTGGCCATCGGACTGCTCATGATGGTGGTGCTCATGCGCTCGGTGCAGCGGCGCGCCGCGCGGCGCGTGCCGGTGGAGCCCACGCTGCGTCCGCGCGAGTCCGATGCGCCGATGCACGAGCGCCTCGCGCAGGAAATCGCGGCGCTCGATGCGTCGTACGCCAGCATCGCTACGCCGTCGGACATCGTGCAGAAAGCGTACGACACCCGGCGCAGCGAGCTCAAGGCCGCGCTCGGCGCCGCGCTTGCGGAGCAGGGCGGGCGGCGGTAGCTTCGCCTCGTTACGCATTCGGCGTGATGACAACTGATTTTGAGAGCGCGGGACACGGAAACCGGTGCAATGCCGGTGCGGCCCCGCCACTGTAACGGGATCTGCGGCGCACGATGCGCGGCAGCACCATCACTCCATCGCCACTGACCGTCAGGTCGGGAAGGCGGGTGATGCGTCCCGGAGCCAGGAGACGACCCGCGCTCATTCTCGGACGAAGACCCTCGAGGGGGGGCTCGCGCCACGTGTCGTCGTGCATCCTGATGCGGCGTGCACGCGTGCTCGGGCGTCTTCTCGTGGGAGAGGACGCCTGTGTTGTTTCCTCACCCACGATCGGTGCGCCGCCTGCTGGCGGTGCTGGTGCCGTGTCTCGTCGCGGGCGCGGTCGCGTGCCCCCGCACGGAGTCCGCGTCATCCGACACCGCCTCGTCCGGGTCTGTGTCATCCGCCCCGACGCGTGCGCCTGCCGCGCCCGCCGACACCGACGACTTCGGCGCCCCGCTCCCCACCGACGCGCGCTTCGCTGCCCGCGTGGTGTCGCTCAATCCGGCGGCCACCGAAGCGATCTTTACCATCGGGGCCCAGACGCATTTGGTGGGCCGGTCGCGCTGGGATGAACAGCCCGCCGCTGCGAAGGCGGTGCCCGCCCTCGGCGACGGCATCCGGCCCAACATCGAAGCCGTCCTCGCGGCGCGTCCTACACTGGTCGTGCTCTATGCCACCGCGGAGAATCGCGCCGCCGCCGCCGCCCTGCAGCGCGCCGGCGTGCGCACCATCGCGCTGCGCGTCGATCACATCGCGCAGTTCTATACCCTGCTGCAGGTGCTCGGGCGCGCCCTCGGCGCGGAGGCCACCGCCGCGGTTGTGAGTGATTCCGTGCGCGCCACGCTCGATCGCGTGCGTGCGCTCACCGCGTCGCAGCCGCGCCCGCGCGTGGTCTGGCCGGTGTGGGAATCGCCGGTGCTCGTCATCGGTGCCGGCAGCTACCTCGATGAACTGCTCACGATTGCCGGGGCCGACAATGCGTTTCACGACCTCGCCGCGCCGTCGCCGGGCGTGTCCATCGAGGAGATCGCGTCGCGCGATCCCGATCTCGTCGCCGTCTCCGCCTCCCGCGCCACGGCCATGGCCGCGATGCCCACGTGGCGGGCCGTGCGCGCCGTGCGCGAGCAGCACTTCCTCGTGCATGATCCAGCGCTGACGGGCCGTCCTTCCGTCGTGCTCGGCATGGCCGCGACGCAACTCGCGCGCGCGTTACACCCCGCCTTGCGCGACTCCCTCAAGTGACTGACACGCGCACCACGCTGCCGCGTCGCCGTGCGCTGTCACCCACCCTCACGCGGGCGTGGGTGGCCGGTGTGCTGTTGCTGCTCGTGATGCTCGTGCTCGGGCTGTCCATCGGCGCGGTCTCCATCAACGTGCGCGACGTCGTACAGGCGCTGCGCGGACTCGGCGATGCGACCGTGGTCAGCATCGTACGCGATCTGCGCGCGCCGCGGGTGGTGCTGGCGGCGCTCGTCGGGGCCGGACTCGCGGCCAGCGGTGGCGCGCTGCAGGGCACGCTGCGCAATCCGCTGGCCGAGCCGTATCTGCTGGGGGTCTCCGGCGGCGCCGCCGTGGGGGCCGTGCTCGCCATGGCGTTCGGTGTCGTGCAGCCCACGCTGGTTACCGCGAGTGCGTTTGCCGGTGCGGCCATCGCCACGCTGGTGGTCACCGCGATCGCGCGTGTGGTGGGCGGGAGTACCGATACGCGGCTGCTGCTCATGGCCGGCGTCGTGGTGGGTGCGTTCGCGAACGCGGCCATCCTGGTGGCGCTCGCCGATGCGCCCCCCGAGCGTCTGCGCGGCGCGCTCTTCTGGATGATGGGATCAGCGGCCGACGCCACGTGGGCCGCGGTCGCTCGCTGCGCGGTCGCACTGCTGGTGCTGGGCGGTTTCCTCGTGTGGCGCGCCCGTGATCTCGATGTGCTTGCGCTGGGCGATGAGCCGGCCGCCGCGCTCGGCGTCGATGTCGATCGCGCCTCGCGACAGCTGTTTCTCGTGGCCTCGTGGCTCGCCGCCGCGACCGTGGCCGCGGCGGGGCTGATCGGCTTTGTGGGACTCGTGGTCCCCAATCTCGCGCGCGCCCTGGGCGCGCGTCAGCATCGCGCCATGCTGTTGCTGTCGGCGCTGTATGGCGCCGTGCTGCTGGTGGCGGCCGATCTGCTCGCCCGCACCGTGCGTGCGCCGGCCGATCTGCCGTTGGGCGCGGTCACGGCGCTCGTGGGGGTCCCCTTCTTTCTCGCGCGTCTGCGGCGGCTGGCGCAATGAGCGCGGTGCCGGTCGTGGGCGCTGGCGTCGCGCTGGACTTCGAGCGGGTCAGTGTGCGCTACGCCGGACACGCGCAGCGCGCCCTCGACGACGTGTCGGTGCACGCGCTGCCGGGACGTGTGACGGCGGTGGTCGGACCGAACGGCAGTGGCAAGAGTACGCTCGTGCGCACACTGCTCCGGCGTGCGCCGATGGAGCAGGGGCAGATCCGCGTGGGCGACGCGCCGCTGGCCAGCTTCGATGCGCGTGCGCTGGCCCGCCGCATTGCCATCGTGCCGCAGCGCGAGGAGCCTGTGCTGCCGCTGCGCGTCGAGGAGTTCGTGGCGCTTGGCCGCCACGCGCACCGCAGTGCCTTCGGCGGGATGCGGCACGACGATCGTGACGCGGTGCAGTACGCTCTCGAGCGCGCCGGCATCACCGACGCGATGCACCGGCGTACCGACACGCTCTCCGGCGGCGAGTGGCAGCGGGTGCGCATCGCGCGCGCGCTGGCGCAGGCCGCGCCCGTGCTCGTGCTCGATGAACCCACCACGTTCCTCGACATCGCGCACGAAATGGCCGTGTTCGAACTGCTCGACGCGCTCGCGCAGCAGGGACAGACCGTGCTGCTCGTGAGCCATCAGCTCAACCTCGTGGCGCGCTTCGCGGCGCACATCGTGCTGTTGCACCGCGGCACCGTGGCTGCGGCCGGTGATGCCGATGCCGTCATGCGCGGCGAGATCCTCGAGCGCGTGTACGACTGGCCGCTGGTGGTCACGCGCGATCCTGCCGTCGGCGCGCCGGCGCTGCTCCCGTTGCGCGGGCGGGCGCGACGTACGCCGTGACGGGCCTCGCGCTGCTCCTCGTCGGGTCACTCGCGGCATCGCTCTCGGTGTCGCTCTCATCGGCACAGCCGCCCGTGGGCCGTGCCGCTCCCGCGTCACTCGACACCACACGCGTGAAGGCTGCGCGCGCCGCCGACAGCGTGGCCGGTGCGGGACGCACCACCGTCACGCTGTCGACGCGCGAGGCCAGACTGGCCGGCGCGTCGTCGGTCAACGCACTGCTCGCGCTGCTGCCCTACGCCACGCTGCGCTCGGCCCGCGGGGAAACCGGGCTCTCGCTGCGCGGGGCGCGTCGCGAGCAGGTCGCGATCACGCTCGACGGCATGCCGCTCAACGATCCGGCCACCGGCATCGCCGATGTCTCCGACCTGCCGCTGGCGGGCGTGCAGTCGGCCACCGTCGCCCTCGGCGCCGATCCGGTGGGCACCGGGAGCGGTGCCACCGGCGGCGTGCTGGCGCTCACCACCTCCGCGCAGCGCGTGCTGTCGGTGCGTGCGGCGGCCTTCGGGCAGCAGCAGCTGGAAGGGGCGTGGTACGCGGCCACCGGCGGAGCCGTGTGGCACGCCAGTGCGTCGGTGCGGCGCGCCGCCAACGATTTCGATTTTGTAAACACCGCCGGCGAGTCGGCGGTGCGTGAAGTGCGCGTGAACAACGACGAGCAGCGCGCCGCGCTGTCGCTGGGCGTGATCGGCCAGCGCGCGCAGCTCGCCGTGCTCGCCTCGAGCGGCGAGCGCGGCATGGTGGGCGCCGCCAACGTGCGCACCTACGACGCCGATCGCGCCCGCACCGAGCGCCTGCTGATCCGCGGGCAGTGGCAGGTGCGCGGCACCACGGTCATCGGCGGGACGCGGCGGTTGCAGCTGCAATACCGCGATCCCACGCGCCCCGCGCTCGACACACGCGCCACGGCATGGGCCAGCGACGCCGAGTGGCGCGGCGTGGCACACGGTACGCCACGCGGCGTGGCATGGCGGCTCGGGGGCGGCACCGATCAGCTGGTGGCCGCCGGTGGCATCGTGCAGCGCCGCCGTCGCGCCTTCGGCACCGTGGCCCGCAGCTGGCGGCCGGCCCCGGCATTCGCCTCCACATCCGCCTCCTCATCAGCCTCGCCATCACTCGCCACCGATGCGCCGTGGTGGATCGACCTCGGGGCCCGGGTCGATCTCATCGAAGGCAGCGGCGCGCTCCCCACGGCATCGCTCGGCGCTGAACGCCGACTCGCGCGCGCGGGGGATCGCACCGCCGTCACCCTCGTCGCGCGCGTCGCGAATGCGGTGCGCGTCCCCACACTGTACGACCTCTACTTTTCGTCGCCGCAGCGGCTGTTCGTGCGCGCGCTCGCCCCCGAACGCGTCGGCGTCGACGCCGCAACCGGCCTGCGCCTCACGACGCGCGTCGGTGGTATCGCGGCCCAAGTCGAGGGGGCGCTGGTCGCGCGCGACACGCGTGATGCGATCGTGTGGTTCCCGGGCAACTTCGGCTGGAGCCCCGCCAACGTGGGCATCGAACGGCTGCGCGGCGTCGAATCGCGCGCCACGCTCGCGAGCCGTGTAGTCACGGCCAGCGGATGGCTCACCACCTACCGCGCGCAGCTCCATACCGGCGGGCTACACATCCCCACGCCCTACGTCCCGCGGCAGTCGGGTGGTGCGCAGCTGCAGCTGCACCCACTCGCTCAGGCGTGGATCCCGCAGGTCGCGCTCGTATGGCGCGCGATGGGCACGCGCCCGTACACCGCCGGCCCGCGCTCGCCCGACTTCGAACTCCCGGCCGTGTCGCTGGTCGATGTCACCCTCTCGCAGCGACTCCGGTCGGTGCCGCATTGGCCGTGGCCGCAGGCCGACGCGCTGCTCGCGCTCTCCATGGAGAACGCGACCAACGTGAGCTGGCAGTCGGTTCGCGGTTTCCCCTCGCCCGGGCGTTCCTGGGCGGTGGCGCTCACCCTGCAACACTCCCCGTGATGACCCCGCAGTCCCGCACCCGTTCGCGCCTCGTCATGCTCCGTTCCACCGCCCTCGCCGCGCTGGCCTTGGCCGCCCTCGCCGCGTGCGGCGACGACAGCGTCGTCAACACCACGCCGCAGCCGCCGCGCGGCATCATCGTCCTCGACGGATTCATTCAGCCCGGACTCACCTTCCTCGGCGACACCGGCAGCGCGAGCACCAAACTCACCCTGGCTCCGGCCACCGAATTCGACGCCGGGGGCTTCTCGCTCCTCCGCGATACGGTGCTCACCGTCTCGAGCCGCGCCGCCGGCGATCTGCTGTACGTCACCGATGTGCGCGCCTCCACCACCCGGCGCATTCAGCTGCCCGCCCGCAGCAATCCGTCGCGTGCGCGCCTGCTGGTCGGCAGTGGCGGTCAGACGCTGATCGGTGCGGCGCTGCGCGATTCGGGCAGCATCGCGCTGGTCAGCGTCAGCGGCGCCGGTACGGCGACCAGCACCCGTATCGTGAACGCCGGCACGTGCCCAACCGATCTGTTCCAGTTCGACAACGCCACATGGATCGTGGACGCCAACGCCAACTGCCGCGTGAACTACGCGTTGCAGGGGGATGTTCGCCTCATCCGCGTGCCCTCCACGGGCACGACGCGCGATACGATCGTCCTCACGGGACTGCGCGGCTCCGGCGCGACGGCCATCGTGGACGGCGACGTCGCCTACATCAGTGCCGGTGGCGACGCGAACTTCGCGTCCTTCCCCTACGCGCTCGTCGCGAGCGGGCGGCTGGCCAAGGTGGATCTGCGCGGCAAGCGCGTGCTGCTCACCAAAACGATGCCGGCCAACAGCTACGGCGCCGACGCCAAGCTCGGCCTCGATGGATTTCTCTACGTGTCCCTGTATCAAGACCTGACCAGCTTCACGGATCGGATCGTCAAGCTGCGCACCAGCGACCTCAGTTTCGTTTCGTCGGCCACCGCCGACTGGATCACGCTCCTCGGCGCCACCGGCACCCCGGTCACCTGCGGCAGCGCGCAGGCCGACGCCCTCGGCCGGGTGCACTGCCTCCAGAACGGCACCGGGTCGGTCACCTCGCTGCTCGTGTTCAGTCCGTCGGGCACCGAAGTGCGGCGCGTCGCCGCCAATCAGGGCGGCGTCGATCTGGCCATCCGCCCCTAGCCGCCGCGCGGTCGCTATGCTCCAGTCATGCCCCGGAGCGCATGTCCCTGATCGTCACTGACGCGATCGTCCTCCACGCCGTGCCGTACCTCGAGTCCTCGCGGATCGTCCGCCTGGCCACGCGGGAGGCCGGCGTGCTGTCCGTCGTGGCGCGCGGGGCCCGCTCCTCCAAGAAACGGTTTGGCAGCGGGCTCGACCTGTTCGCCGAAGGGCAGGCGCAGATCCAGCTCAAAGCCGGCCGCGATCTGCACACGCTCGCCGGCTTTGATGTCACGCGCTCCCGCCCGGGGCTGGCCGCCGATCTGGACCGGTTCACGGCCGCCAGTGCCGTGGTGGAGTGCGTCATGCGCGTGGTCCACGACGAGGCCGCCCCCAAGGTCTACGACGGGATTGCCGCCGGGTTGGATGCCATCGCCACCGCGTCGGGTGCGGACACGGTGCCCCTCACCCTGGGCGTCTTCTGGCGGCTGGTGGGCGATGTGGGCTTCATGCCCGGCATCGAGGCGTGCGTGGAGTGCCACGCGGTGATCGATCCGGGCGAGGAAACACGGTTCAGTCACGCCGCCGGCGGGGTGCTCTGCGCGGGCTGCACCAAGCGGTTTCCCGGGGGACGCCGGCTGCCGCCCGACGCCCGACGGGTCATCGCCGACTGGTTGGACGGTCGGTCGCCGGCCCTCGAGGCCGCCGTGGCCCGGGCCCACCAGCGGCTGCTGCGCGAGTTTATCGCCCAGCACCTCCCCGACAACCGGGAACTGCGCGCTTATCTGGTTTGGGAGCAGGGCCACTGGTAGCGGACTCAGCTGTCAGTGTGGCCGCCCCACACGCCCCACGCCCGCGGGAATGTTGCTTGACGGCCTCCACCGCGCGTCCTAATATCAGAGGAGCCTGATCCGCAGGCTGCCACTCACCCTTTCACTTGGAGACTTCGACTCACAACCCTGATTCGTCAGTCGGAGAAGCAACATGAACCGTTTGTGGGGAGCACTGGGTCTTGTGCTCGCTCTCAGCGCATTCATGCCACGAGTCGCGGCGGCGCAGGATACCAAAGCCCGCCGCAACGGTGCGACGCTCGGACAGAATTATCCGAATCCGTTCAATCCAGAGACTCGCATCCCGTTCAGTGTGGGTGATGCACCCAACTGTACCGAACCCGGTCGGCAGTACCGCGTCAGCCTGAAGATCTACAACATGATCATGCAGGTGGTTGGGACGCCGGTGTTGCAGGGCGGAACCGGAGGGGTGGCCGGAGGTCAACCGCTGGAAAAACTATCCGTTCCGTGTGGTGAATTCGTCGCCTATTGGGACGGCAAGGTCCAAGCAACCGGGCGGGAGGCCGCTTCAGGCGTGTATCTGTATCGCCTCGAAGTGGATGGCGTGCCGCTGGTGAAAAAGATGATCGTGGTGAAGTAAGCTGGGAGTAGACGAGCACCACGAGACCCAACAGTAGAAAACTCACGATGGCGCACCGGGTGGACGGACCCGGTGCGCCATTTTGTATCCCCGACCTGCTCAGGTGGCGCAGATCACACGCCGTCGGGGTTTCCCCGCTCGAAACCTGACGCCGGTCACTGCAGTATTGGCAGCAGAAGTCCGGCACCGTGATTGCCCTTACTGAAGGCCATGATCAATCCTGACCGTCTGACCGTGAAGAGCGCCGAGGCGCTCAACGAAGCCGTCGCGCTGGCGCGCAAGGCCGGCAATCCGCTCGTCTACGATCTGCATCTCCTGCTGGCGTTGCTGGCGCAGGAGGAAGGCATCGTCGTCCCGGTGCTGCAGCGCGTGGGAGTGAACGTGCCCGGTGTGCGCACCGCCGCCGACCGTGAAGCCGCCCGCTACGCCAAGCAGAGCGACGCCCAGCCCACCTTCAGCCGTGAACTCACGCAGGTCGTCGATGCGGCGGAGAAGGACGCCAAGGCCCTCGGCGACGAATACGTCTCCACCGAGCACCTGCTGCTCGCGCTCTCGGATGCCAAAGGCACCGACAGCAGCCGCATCCTCGCCACGGTGGGCGCGCACAAGCAGGCGCTGCTCGATGCGCTCAAGCTCGTCCGTGGCGCGCACACCGTCACCGACCAGTCGCCTGAGGGGCAGTATCAGGCGCTCCAGAAGTTCACGCGCGACCTCACCGACGCGGCCCGCAAGGGCAAGCTCGATCCCGTGATCGGGCGCGACGAGGAGATCCGTCGTGTGATTCAGGTGCTCTCGCGCCGCACCAAGAACAACCCGGTCCTCATCGGTGAGCCCGGCGTCGGCAAGACCGCCATCGCCGAAGGGCTCGCGCAGCGCATCGTCAGCGGCGACGTACCCGAAGGGCTGCGCAACAAGCGGCTCGTCTCGCTCGACCTCGGCGCCCTCATCGCCGGCGCGAAGTTCCGTGGCGAATTCGAGGAGCGTCTCAAGGCCGTGCTCAAGGAGATCACCAGCGCCGACGGCCTGTACGTCATGTTCATCGACGAGCTGCACACGCTTGTCGGGGCCGGCAAGGCCGAAGGGAGCATGGACGCCGGCAACATGCTCAAGCCCATGCTGGCCCGCGGCGAACTGCGCGTGGTCGGGGCCACCACACTCGACGAATATCGCCAACACGTCGAAAAGGACGCCGCCCTCGAGCGGCGCTTCCAGCCCGTGTTCGTGGGCGAGCCCAGCGTGGAAAGCACCATCGCGATCCTGCGCGGCCTCAAGGAGCGCTACGAAGCGCACCACGGCGTGCGGATCACCGATGGTGCCGTGGTCGCGGCCGCTACGCTCTCCAACCGCTACATCGGCGATCGTTTCCTCCCCGACAAGGCCATCGATCTCATCGACGAAGCCTCGTCGCGGCTGCGCATCGAAATCGATTCCGTACCGCAGGAAATCGACGAGGTCGAGCGCCGCATCGTGCAGCTCGAAATTGAAAAGCAGGCGCTGCGCAAGGAAACGGATCCCGCCTCGGTGGAACGGCGCGGCAATCTCGAAGCCGAGCTCGCCGATCTCAAGGAGCGCGCCACCGGCATGCGCGCGCAGTGGCAGCAGGAAAAGGACACCCTCGGCGCCGTGGGGCGCATCAAGCAGGACATCGAAACGGCCCGCTTCCAGGCCGAGCAGGCCACCCGCACCGGTGATCTGGCGCAGGCGGCCGAAATCACCTACGGGCGTATTCCGCAGCTCGAGCGCGACATGAAGGTGGCCGAAGGGAAACTGGGCAGCCAGAACGGTCGTCCGCAGTTCCTGAAGGAGGAAGTGGGGGCCGACGACGTCGCCGATGTCGTGGCGCGCTGGACGGGAATCCCCGTGTCCCGCATGCTCGAGAGCGAGCGGGAGCGCCTCACGAAGCTCGAGGACGTCCTCGCCACGCGGGTGATCGGCCAGCGCGAGGCGGTGCGGGCGGTTGCCAACGCGGTGCGTCGGTCGCGCGCCGGGCTGCAGGATCCCAATCGCCCGATCGGGTCGTTCATCTTCCTCGGGCCCACGGGTGTGGGCAAGACGGAGACGGCCAAGGCGCTCGCCGAGTTCCTGTTCGACGACGAACACGCCATGGTCCGCATCGACATGTCGGAGTACATGGAGAAGCACGCCGTGGCGCGCCTGATCGGTGCGCCGCCGGGGTACGTGGGGTACGAAGAAGGCGGGCAACTCACCGAAGCCGTGCGGCGCCGTCCGTACTCGGTCATCCTGTTCGACGAAATCGAGAAGGCGCATCCCGATGTGTTCAACATCCTGCTGCAACTGCTCGACGACGGACGGCTCACCGACGCCCAGGGGCGGACGGTGGACTTCCGGAACGCCGTCGTCATCATGACCTCCAACGTGGGTAGTCAGATGATTCTCGAGCGCGGGCAGAGCGCGGACACCGGCTGGGCCACGGTCGAGCAGGAGGTCCTGATGGCGCTGCGCGGCGTCTTCAAGCCGGAGTTCCTCAACCGCATCGACGACATCGTGGTGTTCCACCCGCTTGGCCGCGGGGAAATCGACCGCATCGTCGACCTGCAACTCGGGCACCTGCGCATGCTGCTTGCCGATCGCAAACTCACCATCCGGCTCACCGACACGGCGCGGGCACGCCTGGCCGATGAAGGGTACGATCCGGTGTTCGGGGCGCGCCCGCTCAAGCGCGCGGTCCAGCGCATGCTCCAGAATCCGCTCGCCATGGCCGTGCTCGAAGGCACGTTTAAAGAGGGCGACACCATCGTGGCCGACCTCGAGGAGGGCACCGGTGCGCTGGTTTTCCGGCACGGCGACGCCACCGATGCGGCGGCGCAGGCCGCGTTCGATGGCGCGCTGGCGGGCGTGGGCGGTTGAGCCGCGCGCCGTCGTCGGGTGTCGGCTCCGCGTCCCCGCCGGCCCCCGGCGTGGCAGACGCGATGCGTGCCGCCCTCGAGGAGGCGCGTGAGGCGGCGCTGGCCGGTGAGGTGCCGGTCGGTGCGGTGGTGCTGCGCGGCACCACCATTGT
>CANJOX010000046.1 GCA_947475795.1 Gemmatimonadota bacterium | reverse complement strand
GGGATCGCGATCGCGGCCAGGATGCCGATGATCACGACGACAATGAGGAGTTCAATGAGCGTGAAGCCCTTGCGCGTGCGGTTCTGAGTGCGGGTCATGGTGTGCTCCAGTGGGGGTCCAGCGACGGCGGGCTCCGGAGTGGTGCCCGATGTGACACTATGGTCTATGGCAACTGCCTTGCCACGACCGCGGCACAACGCTAACCCGCTGTCACACAACCACTTTGATCATTTTGCGGCATACCAGACCGGCATATTGCGTGTCGGGATTTGCAACGATCCTTGCGTCATGCAAGGCCACCCGAGGGCGCGACGCCCCCGCCAACGTCTACTCGCAGCGCGGCCCGCTCGACTCGCCAGCCGGCAGCGCCGACCCCGACGCGATCGAACAGATCACCCCCGGGAGGCCGACATGCGTGGCCGTCGCCTGCCATCCGGTGGCTGTACCCGAGAAGGTCAGCGTGACCCCCTCCGAACCCTGCGGCGTCGGCGTGGTGGCGTAGGTATCATCGCCGGTGAACTGGGTCTCAGCCGCCGTCGCCACGCCGCGCAGGTCGGATTGCATGGCCGCCAGATACGCCCGCCGCTTGGTCGAGCCAAAGGTGGTGATCGCGATCGCCGCCAGCACCCCGAGAATCAGCACGACGACCAGCAGTTCAAGCAGTGTGAAGCCGGACCGGTGGCGGTACATCATGGACTTCGTCATGCGTCCCCGTACCGGGCCAATTTCCGGTAGAGTGTGGATGGATCGATCCCGAGCATGTCCGCCGCCCGGCTCTTGTTGCCCCCCTCGTTCTGCAGCACCCACTGAATGTAGGCCCGCTCGATGGCCTCGAGCGTGGGCGAGACCGGCGCCCGCTCCGTCACCAGTGGCTCCGCGCGGCGCTCCGTGACACGCTCGGGCAGCGCATCCACGCCGATAATCTCGCGGGGCGACAAAATGACGGCGCGCTCCAGCGCATTCTCGAGTTCGCGCACGTTGCCGGGCCACGGATAGGCCATCAGTGCCCCCAGCGCATCGTCATCGAGCGACTTGGCTGCCTCGTGCCGGAGCGCGGCGCTGCGGGCCAGAAACGCGTCCGCCAGCAGCGGAATGTCGTCCTGACGCTGCCGCAGAGGCGGCAGATGCACCGCAATCACGTTGAGGCGGTAGAAGAGATCGGCGCGGAAGCCACCGCGCTTGATCTCCTCCTCGAGATCGCGATTGGTGGCAGCCAGTACGCGCGTATCGACGGCCAGCGCCTCCGTGGCGCCCACCGGGATCACTTCGCGCTGCTGCAGCACGCGCAACAGCTTCACCTGCGTCGACGGCGTGGTCTCGCCGATTTCATCGAGGAAGAACGTGCCCTTGTTGGCCGCCGTGAAGAGCCCCGACTTATCCTTGACGGCGCCGGTGAACGAGCCCTTCACATGGCCGAACAGCTCGCTCTCGAGCAGCGACTCCGGCAGGGCCCCGCAGTTGATCGACAGGAAACTGTGGTCGGTCCGTGTGCTCAGCTCATGGATGTACCGGGCGATGACTTCCTTGCCGGTCCCCGACTCGCCGGTGATCAGCACCGTGGAATCCGTGGGCGCCACCGTCTCGGCCAGCCGCAGGACATCGAGCCACGGCTTGCTCCGACCGATCGGCCGGCCGCTCGTGGTGCGATCGCGCCGCTTGATCTCCTGCTTGAGCGACGTGTTCTCCACCCGCAACTTGCGATGCTCCGCGGCGCGACGGAGGATGGTCAGCAGCTCATCGTTCCGGAACGGCTTTTGGATGTAGTAGTACGCGCCTTCATTCACGGCCTGCATGGCCGATTGCAGCGTCGCCTGCGCGGTCATCAGGATGACCGGCACATCGGGATCGGCCTGACGGGCGGCGCTGAGCACCTGTACCCCGGTCACGTCGGGCATCCGGACATCCGTGAGCACGATGTCGGGGCGCAACTCCGTCAGGCGCTCAAGGCCGGCTCGGCCACCGTGCGCCGTGAACGGCAGAAACCCTTCGTTCTTGAGCAGAATGCGCAGCGAATCCAGAATGCCGGTTTCGTCGTCCACGATGAGGACGCGAGGGGCGTCGTCGTTGGGCGCGGGAGGGGTCACGCGGACACTCCGGAAGGACTGGTAGGCGGAAGCATGGTTTCAGCGGCGCGGCCGATTGGCAGCACCATGGTGAAGCGGGTGCCCTGTGGCAGGGCATCGACCAGCACAACGCCGCGGTGGGCTTCGACCGCGCGGTGGACCACGGGCAGGCCGAGCCCCGTTCCGCCGAGCTTTCCCGTCACGAAGGGCTCGAACAGCCGATCGGCCAAGTCGGGTGGCACCCCGGGGCCGTCGTCGGTCACACTGACCGACAGCAGCTCCCCGGTCAGCATCGACGATGGGCCGTGCTCCCCAGACGGATGGTAGCGATCGACCTCGACAAATACATGCCCCAGATCGCCGACAGCCTGGATGGCGTTGAGCACGAGATTGAAGACGGCGCGGTGGAGAAGATCCTCGTCCCCCTCCACCCACGGCAACTCCGGGGCAACATGGACCTGTACCTGCACGCCGTCACGTCGGTCGGGATGAGAGGCCGCGATCGTGGACGCCGCCTGCACGATGGCGCCCAGATCGACCGGGCTCACCCGGGTCACGCGGGCGCGGGCGAAATCGAGGAAGTCGGCCAGCAAGCGACTCAGGCGATCGGCTTCGCGGACCACCAGATCGTGCAGGATCCGCTCGTCATCATCTTCGGGGCGGTCACCCATGGCCTTGGCACGTCGGCGGGCCAGCTGCTCGGTGGCGCTCCGGATCGAGGCGAGCGGATTGCGGATCTCATGCGCCAGCGACGCGCTCAGCTCAGCCACGGCCTGCAAGCGTTCGGCGCGCACGTTGAGTGCCTGCAGGCGCTTACTGTCCGAGATGTCCTGAAAGATGGCGGTGGCGGTCAGGCCGCCGTCGGTGCGCGAATCCGGGAAGACCGTCGTGGTGACGCCGATCTCCACCTGCTCCGCCCCCCGCTGAATCACCCCTTCGGCGCGCGTGGTCCGCACGCCCTCGCGTGACGACTGCTCCAGCAGCGCCGCCAGCTTTCGCGACACGGGTTGGAGAGCACGCAGGACGGGTTGTCCTACCATCGAGGGCAGGTCGAGCCCCAGCAGGTCGGAGGCCGACGGATTGGCGTACAGCAGGCAGCCGTTCGCATCCACGGTCACGATGCCGGCGCGGATGGTGCGCAGAATGTCCGCCGCCTCGAGCTGCACCTGCACCAGCTGCGCCGCCAGCGCCTCACGTCCCGCACCGACCTGCCGCAGCCGCGACGACACGTAGCCGGAGCCCACGGAGACGATCACGAACACGGCGATCTGCACCGACACGCCGATGTACTGCGTGCCGGGGCGCAACCACAGCGCGTCGACCGCGTAGAGCAGGCAGGCCCCGACGGCCACGGCCAGCCCGCCCCGGACCGGGAGCAGGATCGCGGCACTCGCGATCACGAGGATGTAGAGCGCGGCGAACTGCGAGCTCCAGCCGCCGGTGATATGGACCACCGCGGTGACGAGAACGAGATCGACGGCGCACTGGCCCGCGTAGAAGGCCACCCCGGGCGGGCGGCCCTCGATCTCCAAATAGAGCGCCGACCCCACCGTCGCCAGCGTCGCAAACGCGAAGGCCAAAGTCGCGATCAGGGTGTCGGTCGGCGCGGCCTCGCTCCACACGAAGACGGCGGCGACGAGAATGGCACAGGAGAGCGCGGCGCGACCCAGCCAGACCCAGCGCAGGACGCGGCGTGGGTCGAGCATTTCCTGAATCGGATCCTGCGGAATGGCTGGGGTATCGCGCACAAAACCGGGGTGTATTGCAAAATGCCGCAACGGCGGGGCACCCTGCATTCTTGCAGATTGCACTCCCCTGACGAATCAGCGGCTTGTCCGTTTCCTTACAATATGCTTGCTGACCCATCCCTGCCCGTCCCCCCCGACATCACGTTCAGTACGATTTCGGGGCGATTGCTGGTCGTATTGCTGCTGGTGCTGCTCAATGCCTTTTTCGTCGCGGCAGAGTTTGCGCTGGTGGCGGTGCGGCGAAGCCGCATCGACCAGATGGCCGCGGAAGGTGACCGAAGCGCGCAGGTGGTCCAGCGGGCGCTGGGTCAACTTGACCGGTATATCTCGGGGACACAGCTCGGCATCACGCTCGCCTCGCTCGCCCTCGGCTGGATTGGCGAACCGGCCGTGGCCGTGCTGGTGGACCGCGTGCTGCACCTGGTGGGGGTCGAGCCGCAGCCGGGGGCGCTGCACACCGGCGTGGGCATCGGCGTTGCGTTCCTGGTGATCACGTTCCTGCACATCGTGCTGGGCGAGCTGGCCCCCAAGTCGATTGCGCTCGCAATGCCCGAGGCGGTGAGCCGGTGGGTGGCCCGTCCGCTGATGCTGTTCTCCCGGGCCATGTCGCCGTTCATCGACATGCTCAACGGCACGGCCAACCGACTGCTACGGCTGGTTGGCGTCCAGCCGGTGTCGGAAGGGGGCCACGTGCACAGCCCCGAGGAACTGCGGCTGCTGGTCATGCAGGCGCGGGCGCACGGCACTCTCGACGAGTCCGACTCGGCGATGCTGGCCGGGGTCTTCGATTTTCACAACAAGAAGGCGCTCGACGTCATGCGCCCCCGCACGGACATGATCGCGATCGCCGAGGACGTGGAGTTGGACGAACTCGTGGCGACGCTGCGCCGGGAGCGCTACTCGCGGTATCCCGTGTACCGCGAGACGCCCGACGACATTGTGGGCGTGTTCCTCGCCAAGGACTTCTGGCTGGACGAGCACCCCGAGTCGTTTTCGCTGCGCGCGCACCTGCGCGAGCCGCTGTTCGTGCCGGCGACGCGTGCCGCCGAGCGCGTGCTCGACGACTTGCGCCGGACGCGGGCGCATCTGGCGGTGGTCCTCGACGAGTATGGCGGGACCGCGGGGATCGTGACGATGGAGGATCTCGTTGAGGAAGTCATCGGTGACATCGCCGACGAGTACGATCCGCTGTCACGCGACGCGTTGCTCTTTGACGGCGTGCTCGAACTCGCGGGTTCGATGTCGCTGGTGGATGTGCGCTCGGATCACAAGCTCCCGATACCCGAAGGGGACTGGTCAACGCTGGGCGGCTATGCGTTTGCGATGCTCGGGCGGCTGCCCAAAATCGGTGATCGCGTGAGCTATCCCGACGGCGAGCTGGAAATCGTCGCGATGGACGGTCGCCGTGTGGCGGCGCTCCGGGTCCATCGACGTGCCGACGCGGTCGACGGCAACTGATGATGTCGGCCCCCTCGCCGGATGATCTCGACGTGGTGCCGGGCGTTCGCATTCCGGCCAGCGAGCTCGCTCTGGTCGCCATCACCGGGAGCGGCCCGGGTGGTCAGCATGTCAATCGCAGCGCGACGCGCATCGCCCTGCAGTGGAACGTGCGCACCACCCGCGCGCTGCGCGACGAACAGCGCGCGCTGGTGATGGCGCGGCTGGCGTCGCGGCTGGACACCGACGGTGCCCTGCGCATCGTGGCCGGGGAATACCGCAGCCAGCAGCAGAACCGGCGCGCGGCGCTCGAGCGACTGGTGCACCTCGTCGCGCGCGCGCTCGTGGTGCAGAAGGCACGGAAAGCCACCCGGCCGACGCGGGGCTCGGTCGAACGCCGCCTCACCGACAAGCGACAGCGCGGCGAGGTCAAGCGGCAACGCCGACGCGACGACGACTGAGTGGCGCATCGAGCGGGGACGCCGCGCGGCCGTCTCAGAAGGCGACGGCGTTGATCCCCACGTAATACGTCAGGAAATCAGCGCGCCCGCGCACCGGCACGGGCGGCCGATCGTTGGTGTAGGCCTCCCGGACGCGCTCATCGTTGAGGTACCGGACGTCATCGTGGCGGAGAAAGCGGGCGCCGACGTCGAGCCGTACCGGATGTCGGCCGCGGCGCAGGCGGACGTAGCTGCCGGCGGCCGCGCCGTACGCCCACACGGCGTCGCTGGCGTTGGTGGTACTGGCGAACGACTCCCCCGGATTCGATGAGCCCTCCACGGAGCTGGTGGTCCAGAACACGGAGAATCCCGCCAGCGCCGTGGCATAGGGGGTGAAGGCCCCCGAGGGACCGAGCAACTGCGGCCCCGCCACGAACGACACGATGTTGTTCGTCGTGCGCAGGTCCAGCTGCACCAGGCCGCCGGTCCCCGAGAGGGGGATGCGGCGCGTGCTATTGCCGTACGAGAGCAACGCGAGGTCCCCGCGCAGGTTCAGAATGCCGTTCGGATCGAGGCGGGACAGGACATAGCCACCGATGCCGAACCCGTGGTCCGTGTTGCGCGCGAAGTCCCCCCGTGGCTCGGACAGCTGCAGGTGCACACCGACGGATCCGCGCCCCGACGGGCCGTCCTCAGGGGCGCGGCGCTGGGCGCCCGCGGTCGGGAGGCCGACGGCGCTCGACAGCAGCGCCACGGCCAACGGGAACGCGAGGCGGCGGGGGGACACAAGGTAGGGCATGAGCGGACGGGGCCAGACGGGACGCGGGATGGCGGAGTGCACCCCGCTGATCCGGCTCTGTACGCCGTCGCGCCGGGAAAGTGTCATCGGCCGGAACCGCGGGAGGCGCGCGTCGTACCACCTTGAATCCCGATTCTTTCAGTCGTATTTATCTCCCTGCGCCGGGAATCGTTTTCAGACGGTAAGTGTTCGTATCGTACCAGAGGGTGCGGACGGTCCCGTACGCGACCTCCATTCCCGTCTCCCGGTTGCGCCATGGCGGCTCAAGCCACTCGAGTCAATCAATTGATCACCGCGGCCCTCGGTCTGGACGTCGACCAGGCGCGATGGCGCGTCCTCACCCGTCAGGTCGCGCCCGATGACGCCTTGCCGAGCCGCATCCGCTCCATCGGCGGCGCGGTCGACGTGGGCTACCTCGATCGTCGTCTCACCGGCGAGTCCGTGCGCGCCGCGATTCAGAATGGCACCGTCCCCCTCGTCGTCCTGAGCGCGCACGGACCTGACGCCATTGTGCTCGACCGCCACGCGGACGGACACATCCACGCGGTCCTCGTGCCGCGCGACGGCTCCGACGAACCGCTGAACGCCGAGGGCGACGCGCTCGCGGACCTGCTGCTGCAACGGTTCGGCGACGGGACGGGGCTGACGGCGCTCGCGCCAATGGCCCTGCGCCCGGCCACGAGCGCCCGCGGCGATGCCGCGCCGCACAGTCCGGTGGGCCCGCGCCCGTCCGACGACGATCACGCGACGCGCTCGCCGCTGGAGCGCACGATGGCGCTCTTCGCGCGCGAACGGCGGGAGATCCTCACGGTCTTTTTCTATGCCACGCTCTCCGGCGCGCTCAGCCTGATCCTGCCGCTCGCGGTCGGCGGCATTGTGCAGTTGGTCCAGGGGCGGCTCTTTCTGCAGCCCGTCATTGTCCTGATCGCCTTCGTCGTGCTGGGCACGATCGTCGCCGGCGTCCTGCAGATCGGCATCCTGAAAGTCGTCGAGCGGATCCAGCAGCGCGTGTTTGCGCGCATGGCGCTCGAGTTTGCCTTCCGCCTGCCGCGCCTGCGCTACGCGGCCTCGCTCGAAGCCAATCTTCCGGAACAGATGAACCGGCTCTTCGAAGCGATCGCCATTCAGAAAGGCGTGCAGAAGCTCCTGCTCGACGTGCCCACGGCGTTGCTCACGATTGTGTTCAGTCTCGTGCTGCTCACGCTCTACAGCCCGTGGTTTTCGGTGTTCGCGATCGGCGTCACCGCCGCCTTGTGGTTCATCATCCGCTGGTCAGGCCCCGAGGGACTCGCCACGTCGATCGTGGAGTCCAAGTACAAGTACAAGGCCGTGCATTGGCTGGAGGAGATCGCCCGCGCCTTCCACGCGTTCAAGTACGCCGGCGATTCAACACTGCCGGTGGAACGCATGGACGATGTCGTCACCGGCTACCTGAAGTACCGCCGCAAGCACTTCGCGGTGCTCATGAAGCAGACGATTGCGCTGATCGGCTTCAAGACCTTCATCACGGCGGCGGTGCTGATCATCGGTGCGACGCTGGTGCAGACCAACCGACTGCTGCTCGGCCAGTTCGTGGCCGCCGAGGTCGTCATCGTGACCGTGCTGGCCGGCGTCGAGAAGCTCATCACCAGTTTGGCCACGGTGTACGACGTGCTCACCAGCGTGGATAAGTCGGGGCACGTAGCCGACCTACCGCTGGAGGCGCGGGGTGGATTGGCGCCCATCGATGTGCCGGGCGTGGGGGCCGCCATCGTGACCAAGGATCTCCGGTATCGCTACCCATCCGCGCGATCAGCGTCGGTGGAAGGCATTACGCTGGACATTCAGCCGGGCGAGCGGGTGGCCATCATGGGCGCCGATGGTTCGGGGCAGTCCACGCTGCTCAAACTGCTGGGCGGCCTCATGGACGACTACGACGGCACGATCCGCTACGACGGCATCACGCTGCGCGATCTGGACCGTCCGGCGCTGCGCGCCCGGATCGGCCAGATGTTGTCGTGGACCGATCTGTTCGACGGCACGATCGAGGAGAACGTGAGCGTGGGGCGCACCCACATCACGCCGCGCCATGTGCGCGAGGCGCTCGACGCGCTCGCGCTGTCCGACGACATCCAGCAGCTGCCGCAAGGCATCCAGACCGAGCTCACCAACGGCGGCCGGACGCTGGGCGCGCATCTGGTCAGTAAGCTGCTCGTGGCGCAGGGGATCGTGGGCAACCCCCGCCTCATCGTGCTGGACGACTTCTTCCAGAACCTCGATGCGGCATCCCGCGCGCTGATCATCCGGCTGCTGACCGACCGCACCCGTCCGTGGACGGTCATCGCCGTCTCGCATGATCCGCAGCTGCTGGCCGCCTTCGATCGCGTCCTCGTGCTCGATCGAGGACGGATCGTGCGCGAGGGCAGCTTCGCGGCCCTGCGCGCGGATCCGCTGTGCCGCGACCTGCTGCACGAGCTCCTTCTCCCCGCCGGAGCCTGACGCCATGGCCCTGTCCGATATCGATATCGAACGCGAGCTCAAGCACCTGCCGCTGGAGACCACGGCGTTGCTGGGCGAAGCGAATACCAGTCGCATCGTTTCCCGCTGGCTGCTGGGCATTTTGGTGGTGCTGATTGCCCTGCTGTTCCTACCGTGGCAACAGAGCGTGCGCGGCGACGGCACGGTCACCGCGCTCGACCCGTCGGATCGCCCGCAAGGGCTGCCCACGCGGATCGACGGACGGATCGAAGCGTGGTACGTGCGCGAAGGGCAGTACGTGAAGAAGGGCGACAGCATCGTCCGCATTTCGGAGATCAAGGACGAATACCTCAACCCGCAGGTGCTGCCGCTCACGGCGCAGCAGCAGGACGCGAAAGAATCCGCCATCGGGGAAAAGCAGAACAAAGCGGCGGCGCTCACCATGCAGATCGGGCAGCTCGAAGCCCAGCGCGATTTCAAGCTGCAGCAGATCGCCAACAAGGTGGAGCAATACCGGGCGGAAGTCCGGCAGGCCACGCTCGAGGATTCCGTGGCGCGCGATCAGCTGCGTCGGCGCGAGACGCTGTTTCGCGACGCCCTTGGTCTGGTCTCCGTGAACGACCTGCAGTCGTTTCAGCTGCGCGCCCAGTCCGCTGCGGCGAAGCTGATCGAGAAGCAGCAGATGCTGCTCAGCACGCAGACGGATCTGTCCAGCGTGCCCGCGGAATACGGGGAAAAGATCTCGAAGGCCCGTTCCGATCGCGCCTCGACGTTGGCCGAGGTGAGCGAAGGGCGGTCGGATATCGCGAAGCTGAAGGACAAGGTCGGGTCACTGACGATCCGGAAAGGGTTCTATCTGATCGAGGCACCGCAGGACGGCTACGTGGTGCGTGCCACCAAGGCCGGGCAAGGCGAAATCGTGAAGTCGGGCGAGGCGATCGTCACCATTCAACCGGCGCGACCGCGCAAGGCCGTCGAGCTGTTCGTGAAGCCCATGGACGTGGCGCTGCTCAAACCGGGGCGGCACGTGCGCATTTTCTTTGACGGGTGGCCCGCGTTGCAAATCTCCGGCTGGCCGCAGGTGGCCTCGGGCACATTCGGCGCGCAGGTGGCGGTGATCGACCAGTTTCCCAACCGCGCCGGCCTGTTCCGCGTGCTACTGGTCCCCGACACCACGCACGATGCCGCATGGCCGGCGCAGCTCCGCCTGGGCACGGGTGTGCAAGGCTGGGCCATGCTCGACACCGTGTCCGTGGGCTGGGAGCTCTGGCGACAGCTGAACGGCTTCCCGCTGTCGATCAGCGAGAACGACGCGCTGCCCGCCGACGCGGTGGCGGGCGACAAGAGCTCGGCCGGCAAACCGGGCGGAGGCGCCAAGTGATCCCGCGGCGGCGCCACCAGCTCGTCATCTTCGCGATGGCGACGGCGGGTATGACGGCCGGTCTGGCATCAACGGCCGCCGCGCAGTCCCGGGTAACACCGTCCGCGATCGACACCGCGGGCATCGCGCTGACCTTCCCGTCCTTCATCGACGGCATCCTGGCCGCGCACCCGGTGGCGGCTCAGGCGCGCCTGGTCGCCGATCAGGCGCGCGCCGATCTGCGCACGGCGTGGGGGGCGTTCGACCCGACGATCACGGCCAGCTGGGATCAGAAGGCGTTCGGCGGCACCTCGTATTACAACTATTTCGACGCCGAGCTCAAGATCCCGCTCCCCGTCGGCGCCGACGTCACGATCGCCTTCGACCGCACCATGGGGCGCTACGCGAATCCGGATCGCCGGACGTCGTCAAACGGCACCATCGAAGCGGGCATCTCCATCCCGCTCGGCCAGCGCATGCTGACCGATGAGCGACGGAACGCGCTGCAGCAGGCGCGCGCCGCGCGCGACGCCGGCGAGGCCGACCGCACGGCCATTGTGAACAAGCTGCTGTTCGCCGCGGCCAAGGATTACGGCGTGTGGTACGAGAGCTGGCGCCGCCGTGCGATCGCGCAGGAAGGGGAAGCGTTGGCCGACTTCCGGCTGCAGGCCGTGCGGCGCCGCGTAACGAACGGAGAAAGCGCACCCATCGATACCATCGAAGCGTTGCTCGAATTGCAGCGGCGTCAGGTCACCCGGTTCGAGGCCGAGGCGTCGTTTTATGTGGCAACGCTGGACGTGACCGCCTATCTGTGGGACGCCGAGGGCCGGCCGGCGCCGCTGCCGCCGGACGCGAAGCCGGTGCTCACGGGGATCGAGCGGGTGGGGATGGACTCCACGCAGCTCGAGCAGCTGCTCGAGCTGGCCACGCGGCGCAATCCGGATCTGCTCAAGGTGCAGGCGCGCGTGACGCAGGCCGCGGCGCAGCGGCTGTTCAGTACGCAGGCGCTCCTCCCGTTCGCGGAAGCGAAGGTGGCCGGGCTCTCGGGGCGCGACAGCGACGAGGGGTTTTTCGACGGCGAGCGGCTCGACGGCAACTACAAGGCGGGGCTGGTCATCAAGTCGCCTCTGCTCTTCCTCAAGGAGACGGGGCGGTTTGCCGCCAGCGGCCAGCGCCTCGCATTCCAGCGCCTCGAGCGCGACCGGCTGCGCCGAGACGTCGAGTTCGACGTGCGCGCGGCCATCTTCGACCTGTTCAATCTCGAGCGTCTCCGCGAGCGCCAGCACGCCAACGTGCGCAATGCGCGGCTGCTGCGCGATGCCGAACAGGTGCGCTACGAAAACGGCGAGGGGACGTTGCTCATTCTGAACATCCGTGAACGGCTGGTCCTCGACGAGGCGGTCAAGTTGGCCGCCATCGAGGCCAAGGTGGCCGGCGCCCGCGCGGCCCTTGCCGTCGCCACCGGCGACCGCACGCTGCTGGTGGCCCGAAACTGACCGGCGGGAGGTAGACAGGGGCGTCGGCCGCGTTTGATTACCCAGATGCCTTCTGTGTCCGGATATGCTTGATCGCGAGTCGTGGGACCTGCCAGCCGATGCTGGCGATGCGGACGACGCCGACGACGCACTGCTCGACGAGGAGTTTCCCCTCGGCGACGGCGTCGCGGATCTCGTGGGCGAGGTGTACTGCCCGTACTGTGCCGAACCGGTCGAAATCACTCTCGATCCGGGCTCGGGCACGCACCAGCAGTACATCGAGGATTGTCATGTCTGCTGCCGTCCCTGGTTGGTGTCGGTGAGCTATGACGACGACGGCACCGCGCACGTGCACGTCGACGCCAGCGACGATCATGACCACGATGATCGCTGAGGGGGAGGCGCTGACGGCGATCGAGCTGCGGCGGCTGGTGGCGGAGGCATTGCACCGTCCCGCGCAGGAGGGTGCCCGGTTGGTGGCGCTGCATTGGCTCGAGCAGCTTGGGGAGGCGCGCGCGCGCTGGCAGTCGATCGCGTCCGGTCAGGAGGTGGTGTCGTCCGACCCCCTCGGCCCGCCCACGGCGAACCCCACCGAGACGCTGCACAAGGCGCGCGTGGCCCTGCGCCGGCTGCGCGCCGTCCTGCGGGAGCATGACAGCGCCCTCGACGGTGCCATCGACCGCGGCACGCTGCACGCGCTGCGTGCGCTGGGGCAAGCCACCAACGCCGTCCGCGATGCGGATGTGCAGCGCTCATGGCTGGACGCCGAACGTGAGCAGTTGCCGGACGATGCACGGGAGGAAGCGGGCGTGCTGCGCGCGCGTCTGGAGCGGCATGGCCAGCGGTCGTCCGCGCGCGTCACGCGCGCCTTCGAGCGGCACTTCGATCCGATCGCCGAACGACTGCGCGTCCGCCTGGCCACGTACCGGCTGCTCCATCGCGTCGGGCTCCCGTCCACGCCGACACCGT
This sequence comes from Gemmatimonadota bacterium, assembly GCA_947475795.1. The sequence goes on along the minus strand of CANJOX010000046.1, from coordinate 349 downwards.
TCGCCCGGCACCTCGCCTCGCGCCTCGAGCGGGCCTCACTCCGTCTCCGGCGCGACCTCGAGAGCATCACCGACGTCACCTCGCGCGACGCCATGCATCGCGTGCGGATCCGCCTCAAGCGGCAGCGCGCGATGCTGGCCCCGTTCGCGAAAGCCAGCCCCGCGCTCGGTGCCTGGTACGAACTGGCCACGCGTGGCCAGGATTTGCTCGGCGCCGTTCGCGACGCCGATCTGCTCGGCGAGCATGCGCAGGAGCGCGCCCTGCCGGCGCTGCAGCGCGCCCTCGGTGCCGTGGCACTGGGGCACTACGAGGCGTTCACCCGGGACTGGTGCGAGCGGCTCGACGTCGT
>CANJOX010000045.1 GCA_947475795.1 Gemmatimonadota bacterium | reverse complement strand
TGCTCTTTGGGCGCGCGTTCACATCGGTTGTGCAGCGTACGAATCGCGCGGCGACCGCCGTGGTTGCCAACGTGGGGTTGACCTGTGTACGCCCGTGGGTGTTCAGCTTGACAGATGTTTTCGCCCGCGTTGGCCTAAGCGTGCCGGCCGGCTCGAGGCCCACCGTTGCGCAAATAGCGACACTCCGGAACGCTGGGCTCAACGCAAGACTGTACCTCATGTTTGCACCGCCCAACGGGAACCCTCCGTCAACGACGACAACGTCGCCTTGGGCGGGTAAGTGGGTCGGTGTCAATTTGGATGGGACTGGGTCATTCACGTCCGCGATGAACACCTGTAACGCAACGCTCATCGATTTTGAGCGCGAGCCACCGGTCGCGTTCGCGAATGCGACCGCTAATGAAAGTGGAAACGAGGCAGGTAAGAACGAAAAAGTAGTGACGACTACGCTGAGTAATGTCCAGTACAGGAATAAGCCGATGCCTGGTATCTGTGACGAATTCGAAGGCCTCAACGATCGGTGCAGCGGCGCTGGAGAAACCGCTGACAAACCGGGCGTGGCCATTCCGATCATACTTGGGTCGTCAGTGTCGGGCACTTTCGCCGACGCTGGAGTGGCTCACACGGCGCAATTGATGACCACGTTCCGGTTGGTCTGTGTCAAGAATCCGAATGTCAGCACACCAGCCAAGCCGAATAAACCCGCTGTTGTGAACCGAACCCAATGCGACCAGGCACCTTCCAACCCCGACTGGGGAGACGTCGCAGTGGGCACGATGTACGGCTATCTTGATTTTGCATTGCCAACATTCAGCGGGAAGTACGCCCTCGGCTCCGGTGGGTCCACGGCCCAGCGACTGATCCTGGTGAAGTGACCGCCGTCTTCAAGTGGTCCGTCATCGCGATGTTGCTGTCGGTGGCGGCGCCCCGCAGCGGCATCGTCGCGCAGCCGCTGTCTGCCAACCCGGCGGCGGTGTGCGCCGCACCGATCGTGCGCGACGGGGCCGCCGATGCCAACGGGGTCGTAGTGCGATTCACCGCCGCCTTGGGCGGCACGCCCCTCGATGCCCTGACGGCCCACGCCCTCGGTGCCCGCCTCTCAGAGGAGCTTGGCGCCCTCGCGACTACGCCTGTGCGGGAGGCCGTGGCAGGTGCCGACACCAGCGCGCGCCCGCTCGGTGCGGAAGCGATCGTGCGGCTGCTCGAAGCCGGTGAGCGCTGGGTCGTGAGCGGCGATGTCCAGGAAGTGGACGACGTCGTGATCGTGAGGTGGCGCGTCTTCGACGCGCGCGTCGGGCGCGAAGTGGGCACCGGGCAGCTCCGCGACGATCTGCTCTGGCTCCCGCGGCTCACCGGGGCCCTGCTGAACGCGGTTGGCACGCGCATCGCGATTGCGCCGGTGCCGCTCGCCCGCACCAGCGCCCGCCTGCGCACGCGACAGACCACGTCGCGTCCGGCCATGGAGGGGTATCTCGCCGCGCTGTACGATGTCGCGTCGTTCGACGTGCGGGCGCAGCAACGCGCGATCGTGGCGCTGCCCAAGGCGCTTGCCCTCGACAGTGCGTTTTCCGGTGCGTGGTTTGCCCTTGCGCTCGCCAACACGCACGCCGCCGACTGGGGAGATAGCGCCACCGCCCGCGGCCGTGCCCCGCGGCTCGGCACCGCGATACAGGCCGCCAACCGGGCCCTCGCGCTCGATCCGGCCGACACGCGCACGTTGGCGCTCCTCGCCCGGATTCACCTGTTGCGCAATGAGCCCAACGCCGCCGCGCAGGCGCTGGCCGGCCTTGGCCGCACCGCTGAACGCGATGATGATGTGACGTGGCTGCGCGCGGAGTTGGCCCGTGTGCGGGGCGATTCCAGTCTGGCGGAGCGCATCGTCCGTGACGCCGGCATCGGCATTGCCGAGCATGTGCCCACACTCTTCCTGCGCGCTGAATGGGAACGCCGCCGCGGGCGTCCACGCCTCGCCTGTCTGGCGCTCAACCGCATTATCGTGCTCGACGAAACATGGGCGCCGGCGTACGTGATGCGTGCGCTCGTCCGTTCGCAGCTTGGGGATCGTCGCGGCGGATGGGCCGATGCTGAAATCGTCTCGCGCCTCGGGCGTCCGTCGTGGGGCGAGGCGACCGCGGCGCTTATCGACGTCTCGATGGGCGATGTCGCCGCCGTGCGGCGTCTGGCCCGCCAGAAGTTCCGGATTGACGACACCGTGACGCTGCCGTGGCTCGACGCCCTCCTGCGCGCCTCCGTGTTCGACGCCATCGGCGATGGGGAGCGCGCCCAGCAAGTGCTCGCGGCGATGCCGTGCGATGACTATCGCCGTCGCTTTCTTGCAGGGGATCCGCTGCTGCGATTTCTCCGCATCCCGGCGCGTTGTCGCGTCAGTCGGCGGCCCGCATCCACCGGATGATCTCAGCCAGCGTCGGACGCTTGCCGTACATGAGCAGCGCGGTCCGATAGACCCGTCCGGCCGCGAGCAGGCACGCCACGGTGGTCAGGCAGAGCACGCAGATCGACACGATCACGTCGCGCGTCGGTACGTCGGTCAGCCCAAGCCGCAACGGCATCATGATCGGCGCCGAAAAGGGGATCATGCTCAGCGCGGTGGCCACGGTCCCGTTTGGATCCTGCAGCGCCGTCTGCAGCAACGCGATGCTTGACACCAGCAGCATCAGCACCGGCGTCTGCGCCTGCTGCGCCTCCTGTTCCGAGGTGGCGATGCTGCCTACCAACGCGAACAGTGCGGCATACTGCACGTAGCCCAGCACGAAGTAGGTGCCCAACAGGATCACGTCGTTCAGGTGCACCGTTGGCAGCGCGAGGCTGGCGCCACTGAGCCCGAGCAGCGCGAAAATGCGCCCGCGGTTCACCAGCAGTGTGGCCAGCGCCCCCGTCCAGATCCCCAGCTGCAGCAGCGCCACTCCACCGATCCCGACAATCTTCCCCGACAACAGCACGCGCGCCGGCACACTGGCCAGCACTACCTCCGCCACCCGCGACTGCTTCTCCTCCGCCACGCTGCGCAGCACGATCTGGCCGTACAGCACGATCGCGATGTACAACAGCATCGCCACCGAGAATCCGACGATCATATTCACGCGGGCACTCGCCTCCCGGCGGCGGCTCCCGACGCTGGTGGTGCGGACATCAACGCGCAACTGGGCCACGCTGGCCGCATCCGGTGCGGCGATGCCGATCGCCACGAGCCGTGCCTGTCGGAGCTGACGCTCAAGCGCAGTCGCCAAACGCTCGGATATGCCGAGCGCGCTGCCGTCGGGGAGCAGCAGCTCAGCCCGTCCGTCGTCGATGGTCTCGCGCGACAGGATGAACAGTCCCGGCAGTGCCTTCGCCAGGAGGCGTCCACGCAGCGAGTCCGTGGTGGTGGTCAGCGCGGCGGCCTGTACCTCGACCACGCGTGGTGGTGTCGCCGTACCCTGCACGCCGCCGGCCAGATCGCTCGCCACAGCGGCCCCCAGCGCGGTGCCGGTGGCGTCGAGGATCAGCACCTTCGCCACGTCCACGTCGGCGCGCGTGCGCATCGCGAGCCACGGCGGTCCGATCAGCAGGGCCGCCAGCAGCAACGGGCCGAACAGGGTTGTGACGATGAACCACCGCGAGCGCACCCGCTCGCTGAATTCCCGTCCGATCACGGCGAATAGCTTATCCATGGCCCGACATCCCCGCTTCCACGCCCGAGGCTCCCACGCGTTGCAAAAAGATCTGGTGCAGCGAGGGTTCAAGCCGGTCGAACCGCGCAATCGACACCTTCGCGGCGACGAGGCGTTCGAGCAGCCCCTGCGACGACGCGCCCTCGGCGAGCGTGATCTCGAGGTGATTGCCGTGGTGGTCGATCTCGGACACCAGCGTGCGGTCGGCGAGAATGGCCCGCGCCTGCTCGCCGCTCCCGGAGTCGAACGTGACGGCCACGCGCGGCGCACTCTGGTGACTGCCCTTCACGTCGCGCATGTCCCCGTCGAGCACGATGCGGCCGCGGTTCACGATGGCCACGGCATCGCACATCCGCTCCGCCACGTCCATGAGGTGCGTACTGAACACGATCGTGCGTCCCTGCCGGCGCAGATCCAGCACGGTGTCTTTCAGTGCCTGCGCGTTCACCGGATCGAGGCCGCTGAACGGTTCGTCGAGCACAATCAGCTCGGGATCGTGCAGCACCGTGCCGATGAACTGCACCTTCTGCTGCATCCCGCGCGAGAGCTCCTCAATCTTCGCCGCCCCCCAGTCGCGCCCCGCCCCGCTGAGCGTGAAGCGCTCGAGCCAGTGATCGATGCGCCGGTCGGCCTCGCGCGTGGAGACGCCCTTGAGTCGGGCCAGAAACCGGAGCACCCGGCGGACTTCCATCTTGCGGTACAGTCCGCGCTCTTCCGGCAGGTAGCCCAGCCGGTTCACCAGCGCAGGGTCGCTGGCCGGACGCCCAAGAATCTCGATGTGCCCCTCGTCGGGGAGCATGAGGTTGAGCATCAGGCGAATCGTACTCGTCTTGCCGGCGCCATTGGGCCCCAGCAGGCCGAAGATGATGCCCGGTCGGATATCGAGCGAGACGCGATCCACCGCTACGTGGTGAGCGTAGCGCTTCGAGACGGCCGAGAGGCGGACCGCCGAGGCGTGTTCCTGTGTGATCGTGCGGGGCATGAGGAATGCTTACCTGACCGAGGTGGGGCCGCAACGGGTGCGCGCCCTCGACAACCCCTCCCATGCCGTACTCGTGAGGTGAGGCGCGCGCGCCGCGCCGGCGAACAGTCGCGTCCGGTCGTGCCGGTCGCCCCGTGTGCGCCCGATGCCTAGCGCACCCGCTGCGGGACGAATCGTTCACCGGACGCGCCGGCCGATGCGGGAGCCGCACCGCTCTCGTGATACTCCGCGTCCTCGTTCACCCGCCACGGGTCGTGTAGCGCGTGACCGGCCACGATGTTCTCGGCCGTGAGCAGCGCCGTCATCATGGCGTGATCCTGATTGTTGTACTTGTGCATGCCGTTGCGCCCCACCAAGTGCAGATTGGGGAAGCGCTGGGCCAGCTCGTCGCGAATCGTCTGCACGTGCCGCGCATAGGCGTCGTCGTACACCGGGTAGGCCTTCTGCTGGCGCACCACGCAGCCATCCACGACATCGGCACGGTCGGCGAGACCGAGTTGGACGAGTTCCCCGATCGCGCGCTCGACCAGCTCGGCGTCGGTGGAGCTCCAGAGGCCGTCACCTTCGAAGCAGAAATATTCGAGGCCGTAGCAGGTGAGCGCGGGGTCGGGCACCATCTCGGGCGACCACGACTTGAAGTTCTGGATCCGGCCCACCAGCACGCTCGAGTCGTGCACGTAGATCCAGTTGTCGGCGAAGCGCTGACGGTCGGTGAGTACCAGCGCGACCGTGAGAAAGTCGCGGTAGTGCAACTGCTGCGCGGCCGCGCTGAGCGTGCTGGAGGGGGCGGGCGACAGCGCTTGAGCAATCTCGCGGAGCGGTGCGGACGAGATCACGTGATCGGCCACCAGCGTCTCCCGTTCCCCGTCGGGACCGACGTGGCCCACTTCCCAGTCGTTGGAATCCTCGCGGTAGCAGAGGTCCACGACGGTGCGCCCCATCGCGAGGCGGCCACCCTGCGCGCGCACCGCTGCCGCACACGCGTCCCAGAGCATCCCCGGGCCCAGTCGCGGATAGCGGAAGGTGCTGATGAGACTCTTGATCGTACCGCCCGCGCCGCCGTGGGCGGGCCGGAGTGCGGACATCACGGCGGACAATAGCGAAACGCCCTTGATGCGTTGTGCCGCCCAGTCGGCCGAAATATCCGAGCAGCTCATCCCCCACACTTTTTCCGTGTAGGTCTTGAAGAATATCTGGTACAACCGCGAGCCGAACTCGTTGGTGACCCACTGCTCGAAGCTGCGCGGATTCCGGATGGGGCGCAGCCGGGCGTACGCATACGACAGCACACAGCGCAGCGACTCCAGAATCCCCAGGTCGAAGAGCGCCTGCATCGGCTTTAGCGGATAGGCAAAAAAGCGCCCGTTGTAGAGAATCCGGCTGGAGCGGGGCCGCTCGAGGAAATCGTGCGGCAGGATCTCGCGCCACAGGGCCTCGATGCGCTCCGACTTCGAGAAGAAGCGGTGGCCGCCGATGTCAAAGTGGAAGCCCTTGAACTGCACCGTGCGCGAGATGCCCCCCACGTAGTCTGGGTCACGCTCCAGCACAGTGACGGGAAATCCCCGTTTGCTGAGGTGATAGGCCGCTGACAGGCCAGCGGGTCCGGCACCGATCACGATCGTGGAGGCGGGCATGGGCGGTCGAGGGGCGGAAAACTCCGTGCTTGTCGGCACCAACCGCGTTAATGTATCGCCGTGATGATGACGCACACATCTACGCCGCGTCTCGAAGTCCGATTCGACACGTTCGTGCGACTCGCCGCGACAGTGCTCCTCGGCGTAGCCTCATTTTTCCTGCTACGTCCGTACATCGGGATCGTCCACGATGCCCGGCTCTATGCGGGTTACGCGATGGCAGGCATCGACCCGAACGGTGTTGGGCAGGATATTTTGGTCCTGCACGACGGGCAGTCTGGATTCTCGGTGTATCCTCGGCTTTTTCGCGCGCTCGTCTCGTGGATCGGTCCCTCGCGCGCTGCCATCGTATCGGCTAGCACGGGACTGCTGCTCTGGTTCGCGGCGTTCCTGCACTTCGCACGCCGCATCGTCGGGCCGTCGATGATGACGAAGGACGTGATGGCCGTCGGTGCTCTCGCGCTTGCCCTGCCATCGTATTACGGCGGCACGACGGTACTCCGCTACGCCGAGCCGTTTGCGACGCCTCGTGCCTTTGCGGAAGCGGCGTCGCTGATTGCCCTCGCGCTGGTGATGGAGCGCCGGCGCGTTGCTGCGGCCATCGTACTGGCCGCTGGCGTTTTGATGCATCCGCTCATGACGTTGCCGGCTGTTGTCGTGGTGGTCTGGCTCTCCGCAAGGGACGCACGGATGCGCCGGTTGCTCCTTGCCGCCGGCGCAGCCTGTGCGATTGGCCTGTGTGTCCCACCCCTTGTCGGCGCCTCGGCTGTCTACCCGTTTTCGCGCTTCGACAGCGAATGGCTGCGAATTCTCGACGAAAAGAATTCGCTCGTCTTCTTGCGTCACTGGAAGTCGATCGATTTTGCACGGATCGTGCTCCACCTCGCCACCGTCGCGGTGGCGTGGCGTGTACTGCCGAGCGCTTCGAGAGCCTTGGTCGGCGGCGTGCTGCTCGTCGCGTTGGGCGGGTTGCTGCTTTCGCTGGCGGGTGCCGATCTCGCGGCGAGTGTCATCGTTGCGCAGGGGCAACCGTGGCGTGGCCTGTGGCTGCTCGCGGTCGTCTCGAGCCTGCTCCTCGGGGTGCTAGTCTTTCACGCGTTCACCGCAAACCGTACGGACGATCTGAGCGCGCGAGATCCTCGATGGATCGCGGCGGTCTACTTGCTGATCGCGGCGTGGTTCGCGATTCGGGTCGGCTCGGGCTCGGCGATACTCGCCGGACTCGCACTGGCCGTCGCGCCAGTGAACCGGCGCTCACCGCGATGGAATATTCCGGAAAGCGGCAAGGTCGTCGTTGGAGGACTGGCGAGTGTGCTGGTCATCGGTCTGACCCTGGCTGAATGCTGGATCGTCGCGTCGTTCGTCATCTCTGCTCCGGTGCTCGACGCAGCGCTGGTGTGGCAAACCATCGTCCTCTCCGGCCTGCCTGCGCTCGCGGTGTGTCTGATGGCACTCTACGCGATGCGGACAGGAACCGAGCGCTGGTCGACGCGCACGTTGGCCGTCGCATGTGCGGCCGCGATGGCCTTGGCGATGCTGACGTTCGACGCTCGCCTACCGTTTCAGCGCTCTGTCGAGCAATCCCTTGATCGGCGTTTGGCGTCACCGGCCAGTGCGAAGCGTGGGGCGGTCGTGTGGGCCGGGGCAGACCTTGAGCCATGGGCCATCGAAGGTGCGCCGGCATGGGGGAGCGTTTTGCAAGGCATCAGTGTGGTCTTCAGTCGGGAATTGGCAGTGCGCTGGAGGGCGCGGTGGGACCTGCTCGCGGTAGCGCATCTGCGAGAGCCAACCGCCACGGACCGCGAGCTTGACGCGTGGATACCTCGTGTGGACCTTGAAAGCCTTCGGATCCTCTGCCGGGGCGGTGACGCGCCCGCATCGATCATGGTTCCGTCGCAAAGCATCGCTGGCATTCCCGCTGCTGTTCGCCGCCTCGCTGTTCCCCAACTCATTGTCCCGCGAAGATTCGGAGGACGCTGGGCGCGAATCGACTCAATGAGCAGGGTGGATTGCACACGGATCATCAGCAGCACACCTCGTTCTGCCACAGATGCGCGATAGCGCAGGGCCAGCAATCACAACGCAAACCGCAGCCACTTACCCCCTCCGCTTCACCCGCGCCGAATTCGCCGGCGCCTTCGGTGATCTCGGCACTGACCTGCCGCTACTCGTCGGCATCGTCGTCGCCACCGGGATGGACGCCACCACGGCCTTCGTGGTGTTCGGGGCCCTGCAGATCGCCTCCGGACTCGCCTACCGGCTCCCCATGCCCGTGCAGCCGCTCAAGGCCATGGCGGCCATCGCCATCGCGGGCAAGCTCGCCCCGCCGCTGCTCGCGGCCGGGGGGCTCATCGTGGGCGTCGTCATGTTGCTCCTCGCCCGCTCCGGCGCCTTGGGGTGGATCGCGCGTACCGTCCCCAAGCCCGTGGTACGCGGCATCCAGATCGGACTTGGTATCCAGCTCGCCAACCTCGCCCTCACCCGCTTCATCCCCGCCGACGGCCCCCGCGGCTGGCTGCTGGCCGCCGTCGCCCTCGTGATCGTGCTCCGGCTCCGCACCCACGCGCGCGTGCCCGCCGCGCTCGTGGTGCTCGCCCTGGGCTTCGTCGTCGCCGCCGTGACCTGGCCCGCCGCGGTGCCGCTCCCGCTGGGATGGCGCCTTCCGTCGCTCCCCACCCGCTGGCCCACCCCAGCCGAGTTCGCGCAGGCCGCAGTGCTGCTCGCGCTGCCGCAGTTGGCGCTGTCGCTGGGCAATTCGGTGCTGGCCACCAAGCAGGTCGTGGCCGACCTCTTCCCCGACCGCGAGCCCCTCACGGTGCGGCGCATCGGCACCACGTACGCCCTCATGAACCTCGTCGCCGCCCCGCTGGGCGGCATTCCGGTGTGCCATGGGTCGGGGGGGATCGCGGGGCACTACGCCTTCGGCGCCCGCACCGGGGCCAGCGGCATCATTTACGGCACGTTCCTCGTGCTCAGCGGCCTGCTGCTGGTGGGCGAGCCGGCGGCCTTCCAGCGGCTCTTCCCGGGCCCCATCCTCGGCACGCTGCTCCTGGTCGAGGCGGTCACGGTGCTGAGCCTCGCCCGCGATCTGCGCGAGACCCCCGCGTGGCTCGCCTTCGCCGCGCTGTGCGGGCTGGTGGCCGCCTTCGCGCCGTACGGCTACGCGGTGGCGCTCGTGGGCGGCACGATCGTGGCCGCCCTCGTCCCCGCCGTCGCCGCGTGGGCGGCTAGAAAAACCAGCGCCTGAGCCCCGTCCGTCCCTCACGGTTCGCGCCGGCCAGCCGCCAATACAACGCAAAGCCGCTCCCCGTGAGCGCCAGCAGCGCCAGTCCCCACACCATCGACGCCACGAGCCCACCGTCGCCGAACACTTCGCCGCTGTGCACGCGGTTGATGAACGGCTTGTCGGCGTAGTCGTCGCTCCGCAGGAAGGCCCCCGTCCGCGCGTCGAAGAGCAGCCGCCGGTCTTCGCCGCCGGTGGACGTGCCCAGTGACATCGTGATCACCGGCGCCTGCCCCTTGAGCTCAATGGCGATCTTGTCGATCGGCGCGCCGGGAGCCTCCCGCGCCGCGCTGGCCATCGCGGCGTTGATCGCCCCCATCCACGCGTCGGGCGGCGAATCGGTATGCACCGCGCTCACGAGATTCCGGTTGGCTTCGCGTACCGCCTCGTCCTCCCCGAAAAATTCGGTGCCGGCCGCGATCACGCCGGTCACCGACGCGAAGGCGAGAAACAGGGTCGCGGGGGCACCGATCCATCGGTGCCAGCGTCGCCAGAAGGCAGGAGTCGTCATGCGTGGTGCGGGGTAGAAGGCTCGGGCAAGGCGGATCCCGCAACTTGTCGCCCAGCCTCCCCGCTGGCAAACCGGCCGCCCTCACCACCAGCCCCCGCTCGCGAACCGTCGATCCCGTGATAGCTTCCACGCCATGGCACCCGGTCGACCGTCCGCCGAGTGTCCTCCCACCTTCAGCACATCTCACCATGTCCAAGATCCGTCTGGCCGTCGTTGCGGCCGCTCTCACCCTGTCCGTCACCGCCGTCGCCGCGCAGCGTCTGCTCGCCGATTTCAGCGGCAAGTGGAACGTCGCCATCGACGCGCAGGGACAGTCGATGCAGTCGCTCATGACGGTCACGCAAAAGGGCGACTCCGTGTCCGGCACCACCGAATCGCAGATCGGCACCGCCAACTTCGACGGCGTGGTGAAGGGCGACTCGATCTTTTTCGGCTTCGCCCTCGACATGGGTGGCCAGGCGATCCGGATCCGCGGCACCGGCGTGATGACCGAGAAGGACAAGATGAGCGGCACCATGGAAGCCGAAGGACTCGGCGCCTTCCCGTTCGCCGCCGCGCGTCAGCCGAACTAATCCGCCATGCCGTCCACCGCACTCGGCGAGTTTATCGGCACGTTGGTGCTCATTCTGCTCGGCAATGGTGTGGTGGCCGGCGTGCTGCTGGAGAAGTCCAAGGCCCATGGTGCCGGCTGGATCGTGATCACCGCCGGGTGGGGGATCGCGGTCCTGTGCGGCGTGATGGTCGCGCTGGCGCTCGGCGCGCCGGGTGAACTCAATCCGGCCGTCACCTTGGCCAATGTGCTGGCCGGTACGCGCTCCACCGCCGACGCGGTCGTGCATGTGGCCGCGCAAATGGCCGGTGCCATCGCGGGCGCCACGCTGGTGTGGCTGCACTATCTGAATCACTGGGGCCTCACCCGCGATCCGGGCGCCATTCTGGCCTGCTACTGCAACGCGCCGGCGGTGCGACGCACGCTGCCCAATCTCCTCAGTGAGATCATCGGCACCATGGTGCTGGTGATCGTCGCCACGGCGATCGGCACCAGCGGTGTCGCCGGCGTCACCCCGGCGTCCAACCTCGGCCCCGTGCTCGTGGGCGCGCTGGTGTGGGGCATCGGTCTCTCCCTGGGCGGTCCCACGGGATACGCCATCAATCCCGCGCGTGACCTCGGTCCGCGCATCGCGCACGCCATCCTGCCGATCGCCGGCAAGGGGGGCAACGACTGGGGCTATGCCTGGATCCCCGTCGTCGGACCGCTCGTCGGGGGCGCTCTCGCGGCCCTGTGCTGGTCCGCTCTCTCAGCCGCCAACGGAGTACCGCAGTGAGCATGACAACAGGACGGTGGGTTACGGCGGCGCTCTGTGCCGCCGTTGGCATTGGGACGACCTACGTCGGCGTCGCCGGCGCCGGGCCGCTGCCGCCGCTGGGCGGTTTGCTCTCGCCGGCCGTCGGCCTGTGGGCCAACGCGGTGAACGATTTGCCGGCCGAGGTCACGAGCAAGATCCCGTCGCTCGACGGCACCGTCGACGTGCGCTACGACGCGCGCAGCGTGCCGCACATCTTTGCCACCACCGATGCCGACGCGATGCGCGCGCTGGGATACGTCACAGCACGCGACCGGTTGTTCCAGCTCGAGCTGCAGTCGCGCGCCGGCGAGGGTACGCTCACCGAGCTGGTGGGCGACGTGGCATTGCCCGCCGATCAGGAAACGCGCCGGCTTGGCATGCCGCGCTCGGCGGAACGGAAGTGGCGCGATATCGGCCAGGACACGCCCAGCGGCAAGCTGCTGCTGGCCTACGCCGAGGGCGTGAACGCGTATCGCGCGTCGCTGGCGCCGGGGCAGTGGCCGGTGGAGTACAAGCTGCTCAATCGCGCCCCGCGCGAATGGGTGCCGCTGCACTCGGTGCACGTGCTCAATCGCATGGGTTACACACTCGCGCGCAGTCCCGGGGAGCTCGAACTGCTCGAAGCGCGCGCACTGGTGGGTGACGCGGCGGCGAACGCGCTGATGGAAGAAAGCTCGCCGGTGCAGGAGCCCATTCAGCCCATGAATCGTGCCGCCGCACGGCAGGCGTTGTCGGTGATTCCGGCGCCGGGGGCGCCCGACAGTCTCGCCGCGCGTCTCGTGGCGTCGCTGCGTTCCACGTCCCCGGAGATGACCCCGTTGGCGTGGCGCAAGGACATCGATCCGGCGGTCGAGCAGGCGCGCGCGTTCGCGAGCAACAACTGGGCGGTGGCGCCGTCGCGGTCCGCCAACGGCCACGCGCTGCTTGCGGGCGACCCGCACCTCGAACTCACGCTCCCCAGCATCTGGTACGAAGTGCACATCGTGGTGCCGGGCAGCTTCGAGATCGGCGGCGTGTCCATCCCCGGGCTGCCCGGTGTGCCGATCGGTTATTCGCGCGCCGTCGCGTGGAGTGCCACGAACACGGGCGCGGACGTGATGGACTTCTGGCGTGAAAAGGTGGACAACGACGCCGCGCCCACGGCGTATGAGCTCGACGGCGTGATGACGAAGTTCGCCGACACGCGCATCGAGACGTATCGCAACGCACTCGGCGCCGTGATCGATGTGGACACGATCTACTACACGCACCGCGGTCCGATGCAGCGGCAGGGACGCGAGTGGCTGTCGATGCGCTGGACGGTCCTCGAGGCCGGCCAGGAGCTGCAGGGATACTTCGCGGCGTTTCATGCCACGACCGCGCCGGCGTTCCTCGACTCGATGGCGCGCTACTACCAGGCGCCGGCGCAGAACTTCATTACGGCCGACACGTCGGGCACGATCATGATTCGCTCCACGGGTCGCTATCCCGTGCGCGCGGACAGTGGACGCGGCACGCAGGTGCGTGACGGATGGTTCGCCAAGAACGACTGGATCGGTGACTGGCCCGCGACGCGCTATCCGCAGGGGCGCAATCCGGCGCAGGGGTATCTGGCGTCGGCCAATCAGCAGCCGATCGATCCGCAGCAGGACGCGCTCTATCTGGGTCCCGATCCCAACTTCGAGATCTGGCGGGCGCTGCAGATCAACCGCCTGCTGCGCGCCGACAGCTCGGTCACGGTAGACGACATGCGCGCCTTCCACACCAATCCCGGCAGTGTGCGCGC
>CANJOX010000044.1 GCA_947475795.1 Gemmatimonadota bacterium | reverse complement strand
CTCCGGCTCGCCGGCGGCCGACACGCTGCGCCCCTTCGGGACGCTGCGCGATCAGGCCTTCAAACAGCAGCAGTGGCTCGAGCTCCGCATGGAACGCACGCTTCCCGCGCTCATGCGGCGCGAAGGCGTCGACATGTGGGTGGTGCCGATGCGCGAGTACAACGAAGACCCCGTGTTCACCGCCATCACGTCGCCCACCACGTTCGCCGCGCGCCGGCGCACGATCTATGTGTTCTTCGATCGCGGGGCCGCCGGGATCGAGCGCATTGCGCTCGGCGGCACGTCGCAGGGGAACGTGTTCAAGGCGGTGCGCAGCATGAAGGCCGTGTCCGCCCCCGCCGCCGGCAGCCGGTCCACCGACCGGCAGGCCGAGCTCTGGGGAGACGAGCAGTGGAACATCCTCAAGCAGGTCATCGAGGAGCGGCAGCCGAAGAAGATCGCCGTCAACACCTCGCGCACCTTCGCCTTCGCCGACGGTCTCGCCAGCGGGGAGCGGGACGGCATGCTGCAGGCGCTCGGACCGGTGTGGGCGGCCAAGGTGGTGCCCGCCGAAGCGCTGGCGGTCGATCTGGTCGCGGCGCGCCAGCCCGAAGAGGAGGCCATGTTCCGCGAGCTCAATCGGGTGGCGTGGGAGATCATCCAGGAAGCGTTCTCCAACAAGGTCATCACGCCCGGCGTGACGAAGGCCGACGACGTGGTCTGGTGGATGCGCCAGCGCATCAGTGATCTCGGCCTCTCCACCTGGTTCCAGCCCAGCGTGGAAATTCAGCGGCAGTTCGGCAGCCCGGAGCTGGTGGGCGTCAATCCCACCATTCTGCGTGGTGACGTGCTGCACTGCGACTTCGGCATCACGGCGCTGGGGCTCAACACCGACACGCAGCACAACGGCTACGTGCTCCGCGAGGGCGAGACCGACGTGCCGGCGGGGCTCAAAAACGCGCTGCGCGCCTCGAACCGGCTGCAGGACATCACGGTCGAGGAACTCCGGCCGGGCCGCACCGGCAACGAAGTGCTCGCGGCCACGCTCAAGCGCATGCGCGACGAAAAAATCGACGGCACCGAGTATTCGCATCCCATCGGGCTGCACGGGCACGGCGCCGGAGCACTCGTGGGCCTGTGGGATTATCAGGACGGCGTCCCCGGGCGCGGCGACCACCGCATCATCCCCGGCATGTGGTACTCCATCGAGCTGCAGGCCACCACGCCGGTGCCCGAGTGGAACAACCAGTTGGTGCGGTCGGCGCAGGAAGAGGACGTGATCATCGACGCGAACGGCAAGGTGCGGTGGGCCTTCGGCCGGCAGTCGACGTATCACCTGGTGAAGTGACCGGCCGGCGCACGCCGCGCTGACACTTTCACGCCTAATTACCGTACGGACGCAGACACTCTCACGACTCGGGGCGGATTCCATGGCATTCGGCGATTTCCTTCGCAAGCAGTTCATCGACGTCATCCAGTGGACCGAGTCCGGTCCGGGTGTCCTCATGTACCGCTTCCCCATGCAGGACATGGAGATCCAGAGCGGTGCGCAGCTCACGGTGCGCGAGTCGCAGCGCGCGCTCTTCGTCAACGAGGGGCGCGCCGCCGACCAGTTCGCGCCGGGGCTGCACACGCTCCTCACGGCCAACTTGCCGCTGCTCACCAATCTCCAGAATTGGGACAAAGCCTTTCAGTCGCCGTTCAAGAGCGACGTCTACTTTTTCTCAACGCGCTCGCAGACCGGACAGCGGTGGGGCACCCAGCAGCCGATCACCATCCGTGACCGGGAGTTCGGCGCCGTGCGCCTGCGCGCGTTCGGCATGTACGCGTTCCGCGTGGCCGATCCGGCCGTGTTTCAGGCCAAGGTCGGCGCCACCGACGCGGCGTACACCGTGGCCCAGATCGACCCCGCGCTGCGCAACGCCATCCTGAGCGGCTTCACGGCGGCGTTTGCCAACGCGCAGGTGCCGTTCCTCGACATGGCGGCCAATCAGGCGCAGCTGGGCGAGCAGATCGCCGCAGCCGTGCAGCCTGCCTTCGAGCAGCTCGGCCTCGCCCTCGAGTCGTTCACCGTCGAGAATCTTTCGCTCCCCGACGAGCTCCAGAAGCGGCTCGACGAGCGCATCTCGATGAACATGCTCGGCGACCTGCGGCAGTACACGCAGTTCCAGGCGGCACAGTCCATCCCGATCGCGGCGGCCAACACTGGCGGAATGGCCGGTCTCGCCGCCGGCATCGGCGCCGGTGTCGGACTCGGCGGCATCGTGAGCGATGCCATGCGCGGCGCCACTGGCGCGGGGGCCGGTGCTGCCGCCGGTGGTGCGGCTGCTGGCGCCGCCGCCCCGGCGGCCACGGGCGACACCAAGTTCTGCACCAACTGTGGCACCTCGCTTCCGGCGCCCGCCAAGTTCTGCTCGGGCTGCGGCTCGCCGCAGAGCTGACGCCGGCACGGACGCACCCCCCACGTCACGTGCCCGGACTCACGCACCGCACCGGCAATGAATGGGTCGTTGACGCGTACGGGTGCGATCCCGTCCGCCTCGCCGACCTCGCCGCGTTGCGCGCGCTCTTTGCCGTGATCGTCGCGGATCTCGCGCTGCATCCGGTCGCCGACGCGGTGTGGCACCAGTTCCCGGCGCCGGGCGGGATCACCGGCCTGCTCATGCTCGCGGAGTCGCATCTCACGGTGCACACCTTCCCCGAGCACGCGTCCGCCTGCCTCAACCTGTTCTGCTGTACCCCGCGTGAGGCGTGGCCGTGGGCCACCCAGCTCGCGGTGCTCCTCGGGGCCCGCGACGTCCGCGTCCGACAGATCGCGCGCGCCTACGCCCCCGAGCCGTCATCGTGACCGTGCCGCAGCCACACGGCACCGATTGCCCCAACTGCGGCGCGCCGGTTCGCTTCCGGTGGGCGCAGGCGGTGCAGGCTACCTGCGCGTACTGCCGGTCCGTGCTCGTGCGGCGCGACCTCGATCTCGCCACGCTCGGACAACAGGCCGATTTCCCCGCCACCGGCTCGCCCATTCAGCTGGGCACCGAAGGGCAGTGGCACAACATGCGGTTTGTCGTCGTGGGACGCATCACCTACGGCTGGCACCGGGGCCGCTGGAACGAATGGCACTGCGTGCTCAACGACGGCCAGAGCGCGTGGCTCTCCGACGCGCAGCTCGAGTACGCCATGACCATCATCGCGCCGGCCGATACCGTCGTCCCGGATCCTGCCACGGTGCAGGTCGGTGAGACGTACGTCTGGAACGACACCCCGTACGATGTGGTGGGCATCACCGAGGCGCAGTATCTCGGCACCGAGGGCGAGCTTCCGTTCACCACGTGGGACAAGCGCCGCTGTCTGTTCGTCGATCTGCAGAACGCGCATCACGGCTTCGCCACCATCGACGGCACCGACGTGCCGCCGCTGCTCTTTCTGGGCGAGTACGTGACCTTCGACGACCTGCGGTTCCGCAACCTGCGGGAGTTCGAGGGATGGTAGCGCCGCTCGATACGCCCGCCGCACGTGTCCCGCGGGCCTCCGCGCTCAACTGCCCGTCCTGCGGGGCGGCCATCACGTTGCACGCGCAGGGGTGGGCCGTGTCGGTGGTGTGCGCCGCGTGCGGCGCCCAGCTCGATGCCACCGACGAGCAGCTGCGCATCCTCCGGCATGGCGAAGGCATCGACTTCGTGCCGCACATCCCACTGGGGACACGCGGCACCTGGAAGGGCGCCCCGTGGGAGGTGATCGGCGCCCAGCGCGTCACCATCACCGTGGACGGCACCGACTACAGCTGGACCGAGTACGTCGGCTTCAATCCGTACCGCGGCTTCCTCTATCTGTCGGAATATCAGGGCCACTGGAACGTCATCGAGAAGCTGCGCCGTCGTCCGGAACGGGAGCAGGGTGGGGCACGGCCCACCGTGGAACTCGACGGCACCACGTACCGGCACTTCCAGACGGCCACGGCCACCACCACCGCGGCGCTCGGGGAGTTTCCGTGGGAATTGCGCGTGGGCGATCACGTCGTGACGCGTGATTTCGTGGCCCCGCCGTATGTGCTGAGCGCCGAGGCATCGGGCAGCGAGATCACGTGGTCGCTGGGCGTCTACACGCCGCACGACGTGATCCAGAAGGCGTTCGGTCTCGAGCATTCACTGCGCCCGCCAGCGGGGGTGTTCGCCAATCAACCCAATCCGCACGCCGGCACGCCGCAGCGGATCATGGGGCGCATGCTGATCGCGCTCGTGGCCCTCGTGGCCCTGCTGGCCGCCAACATCGCGCTGGCCGGCAACACCACGGTGTTCGAGCGCGCCTTCCGCGTGGTGCGCGGGCAGGACGACACCGCCGTGTCGGTCACGGAGCCGTTCGTGCTCGACGGACGTCCCTCCAATGTCACGCTCGATATCGACGCCGATCTGGACAACGACTGGATCTTCCTCGTGTTCTCGCTGGTCAACGAGCAAACCGGCGACACGCGTGAAGTCACTCGGCAGCTCAGCTTCTACCGCGGCGCCGACAGTGACGGGCAGTGGACGGAAGGCTCGCGCTCTGAATCGGTGCGCGTGGCATCAGTCCCGGCTGGTCGCTACATCCTGCGCGTGCAGGCCGAGGGCGGTGAGCCCGGTCGGGCCGAAGCGCGGTATCGGGTGCGGGTGCGGCGTGATGCGCCGCATTACCTGTTCTACGGGTTTGCGTTGATCGCGCTCGTGGCGCCGGCGCTGCTCGCGCTCGTGCCGGGGGCCAGTTTCGAGAGCCGTCGTTGGGCCGAGAGCGATCATGCCCCGACGGGGAGCAGTGATGATGACGATGAATAGCGGAGCCGCTTGATGGGCACCCGGATCTACACCCTGTGGGCCGTCGCCGTCCTCGCCCTGCTTGGCACGGCGCAGTACCGCGGCTGGAGCCTCACCCGCGCCAGCGAATCCCGCACCAACCCCCGGTCGGTCCGCGATAATCCCGGCGCCTACCGACCCACGTACTTCATCCCGGGGCGCACGCTCCGCGGCAAATGAGGAGGTCATGATGGATCAGTTCCTGCAGAACGTGCTCAACTCCGGCGCGTTCGCGCTCATCGGCGTCGTGATGTTCATCATCGCCTTCGTCATCATCGACCTGCTCACCCCCGGCAAGCTCTGGGACGAGATCGGGGTGAAGAAGAACACGGCCGCCGCCATTCTCATGGGCTCGGTCGCCATCGCGTTGGGCATCATCGTCGCCGCCGCTATTCACTAGTGCCGATTGCGCTGTTCATTTCCGTTTGCCTCATCGCCGCCTGCGGACTCATTTATGAGCTCGTCGCCGGTGCGCTCGCGTCGTATCTGCTGGGCGACAGCGTCACGCAGTTCTCCACGATCATCGGCACGTACCTGTTCGCGATGGGCATCGGCAGCTGGCTCTCGCGCTTCGTGGTGCGCGGGGTGGTCACGCGGTTCGTGCTGGTCGAGATGCTGGTCGGCGTGGTCGGTGGCCTATCGTCACTGATTCTCTTTCTGGCGTTCGCGTACACCGAAGCGTTCCGCCCCACGCTGTACGGCATCGTGCTGCTGATCGGCATCCTGGTTGGACTCGAGATCCCGCTGCTCATGCGGATCCTGCAGGATCGGTTCAGCTTCAAAGACGTGGTCGCCAACGTACTCACGTTCGACTACATCGGCGCGCTCTTCGCCTCGCTGCTCTTCCCGTTGCTGCTGGTGCCGCGGCTCGGGTTGGTGCGCTCGGCGTTGCTGTTCGGGGTCATCAACGTGCTGGTCGGGCTCTGGAGCACGTGGCTGTTCCGCGATGTCCTGCCGCGCAAAAATGCCTTGCGGGCGGGTGGTATCCTCGCGCTGCTCGTGCTGGGCGCCGGCCTCTGGAAGGGGCAGCGCATCACCACGCTGGCCGAGGAAGGGATGTACGCCGATCCCATCATTCTGGCCAAGGACACGCGCTACCAGCGCATCGTGCTCACCAGCTGGAAGGATGACCTGCGGCTGTATCTCAATGGGCACCTGCAGTTCGCCTCGCGCGATGAGTACCGGTACCACGAGGCGCTCGTGCATCCCGGTCTGTCGTCGGCGATGGCCCGTGGCCGCGTGCTGGTGCTCGGCGGCGGCGACGGACTCGCCGTGCGCGAGATCCTCAAGTACCCCGACGTGCGGCAGATCACGCTGGTCGATCTCGACGAAGGGATGACGGCGCTCTTTCAGCAGCATCCGCGCCTCACGGCCCTCAACGCGCAGGCGCTCACCGACCCGCGCGTGCGCGTGGTGAACGCCGACGCCTTCACGTGGCTCGACAGCACGGCGGTGCCGTTCGATTTCGTGGTGATCGACTTCCCAGACCCGTCCAACTATCACGTGGGCAAGCTGTACACGAGCGCGTTCTATCGGCTCGTCAAACAGCATATCGCGCCGGGCGGCTTTCTGGTGGTGCAGAGTACGTCACCGATGTTTGCGCGGCAGTCGTTCTGGAGCATCGTGACGACGCTCGAAGGCGCCGGACTCCGCACGTGGCCGTACCACGTGTACGTGCCCAGCTTCGGCGAATGGGGATTCGTGATCGCCGGGCTCGACAGCTACGCACCGCCCGCCACGCTCCCCGGCGGGCTGCGCTATCTCACGGCCTCCGGCGTGCCGGCGCTGTTCGACTTTCCCGCCGACATGCAACGCGTGCCGGCGCTGGCCAACCGCCTCAACGATCAGGTGCTCGTGCGCTACTACGAGCACGAGTTCGACGCCATCAACCGGTGACCGTGACGTGACGCCATCACGTCGCGACGTCCTGCGCACCCTTGGTGCCATCATCGCGGCTCCCGCGCTGGTGGGGCTCACGCCCAAGGGACGCGTGATCGGCGGCGGCTTCGTCCCTGACGGCAGCGCGATGGGGCACGCCCTGCGAGACGGTACCGCGCCGCGCTCCAGCGGTGCCACGCGCCGCGCGGAACGGCGCGTGCAAGTGGCGATCATCGGCGGCGGCATGGGCGGGCTCTCCGCCGGGTGGCGTCTCGATGCGCTGGGGCTGCACGACTGGACGCTGCTCGAAATGGACGCCCGCACCGGCGGTAATGCGCGCTCGGCCGACTATCGAGGGCAGCGGGCGCCGTGGGGCGCGCACTACGTGCCCGTGCCCGCCGCCGACGCCGTGCACGTGCGCCGTCTCATGCGCGACCTCGGCGTGCTGGGGGCCGACGGTGTGTGGGACGAGCGCGTGCTCTGCCACACCCCGCAGGAGCGCCTCTGGCAGCATGGGCGCTGGCACGAGGGGCTCGACCCGGTGGACGCGCTCTCCCGCACCGATCGCGCGCAGTTCCAGCGCTTCGAGGCGCGCATCGCCGAGTTTCGCGCGACCGGCATGTTCAGTGTGCCCAGCGCCGACGGACACGCCCGTCGCCTCGCCGCACGCCGCGACGGCGCCCGCGGCGCACGGTCCGCGGCCGCCGTGGAGGCACTCGATACCATCACAGCGCGCCAGTGGATGGATCGCGAAGGCTTCACCGCACCGGCGCTGCGCTGGTGGGTGGAGTACGGCACCCGCGACGACTACGGCGCTGCGCTCTCGCAGGCCAGCGCGTGGGCGGCGGTGCACTACTTCGCGGCGCGCGCCCCCGATGAGCAGGGGCCGCTCACCTGGCCCGAAGGGAACGACTGGATCGCCCAGCGCCTCACGCAGCGGCTCTCGGCGCAACCGGGCCCCGACGGGCGCGCACGGGTGGTCACGGGGGCGCCCGTGTGGCAGGTGGCACGCGACGGGGCGCGCCCGGGCGCGCGCTGGGTGATTGAGACGCCGCAGGAGCGCATCACCGCCGACGCCGTGATCTGGTGTGCACCGCTGTTCGTCCTGCCGCGCGTGTGTGCGGCCGTGCAGCTGCCGGTGACGCTCGAGTATGCGCCATGGGTGGTGGCCAACCTGGTCATCGACCGGCCGCCGGCGTCGGCCGGGGCCGAGCTGTCGTGGGACAACGTGATCTATGGCAGCACCTCGCTCGGGTACGTGAACGCGGCGCATCAGGGGCTGGGCACACCACCCGATCGCACCGTGTGGACGTGGTACCACGCGCTGGTGGACCGGCCGGCGCGCGAGGCGCGGCTCCAGCTGCAGCAGCGCAGTTGGGGCTCCTGGCGCGACGAGATCCTTGCCGATCTGCGGCGTGCGCACGCCGATATCGCCGAGTGCGTGGCGCGCATCGACATCATGCGCTGGGGCCACGCCATGGCGCGCCCCACGCCCGGCGCCTTGTCGCGTGTCGCGGCCATGCAGGCGTGGCAGCCGGCCCCGCGGATGCTGGTGGCGCACGCTGATCTCAGTAACCTGAGCCTCTTCGAAGAGGCCCAGTGGCATGGCGTGCACGCTGCCGAGCAGGCCGTCCGCCTGCTCGGGTAAGGCGGATCGCCAAACGCGCGTCGCGTGATCCTAGCGGCGCCCTGACGGCAGCAGCAGGGCGAACAACTCGTCGCGCGGGGACGACGGAATGCCCACGAAGATCGCCGTTGCCACGAGGAGCACCAGTGCCAGCAGCATCCACGGCGCGTGCGCCTTCGCATTCCGTGGTGGGACGACGGTGGGCAGACTGTGCCCCTGCGCTTCTTCTGGATGCGTCAGCGCCGTCACGAAGGCGCCGGCCGATCCGTAGCGGACGTCGAGGTCACGGTTGGTGGCGCGGCGGATGGCTGTGGACACATGCATCGGCACGTCGGCGCGCAGCGGATGATTGGGCGCCAGTTCGATGGGGCGGATTTCCGGCACGCCGCTGCGGTCGTACCCCACCCGCGCATGTCCCGTGCACATCTCGTAGGCCAGCACCCCCAGCGCGTACACGTCCACGCGCCGCTCCACGGTGGCATCGTGCCACTGCTCGGGTGCCATGTACGCCGGGTTCCCCACCGCCGCCGGCGCGAGCGACGGGTGCGGCGCCGTCTCGTTGGCGTACAGGCAGAATCCTTTCAGCAGCACCTGTCCCGTTGGATCCAGCAGCACAGTGGAGGGGCGCAACGCCCCGTGCACCACGCCGTGCGCGTGCGCGTAGTCCAGCGCGTCGGCCAGCTGTTGCAGCACCGTGAGCACGCGCGCGTACCCGGGCGGATGCGCCGCCGTGATGAGCTGGTCGAGGCGGATCGGACCGGCGGCATCCATTTCGTAGAACTCGATCCCGTCCAGCACCTCCACCGGCGACGTGCGCAGAATGTGCGGGTGCGCCAGCCGCGCGCCGATCTCCGCCTCGCGCCGGAACCGCGCAATGGCGCTCGAGTAGTGCGCGCTGCCGTCCACGGGATAGGCCACCTTCACCGCCACGGCGCGCCCATCGGGGCCACCCGCGTGGCCGGTGAACACCATGCCACTGCGCCCCTCGCTCACGAGCGTCAGGTCGGGATACCGCGGCCCCAGCACTTCGAGGGCCCGGTGCGAATGCGAAGCGATCAGCGTCATGGGGACGGCCTCGGGAGACGAAGGAGAAAGGGAATCGGCGGACACGCCGCTACTGGACCAGCGCGATTTTCTTGATCAGTCCCGGAAACGGTGAGAACGCGCCCTGGGCGACCACGTCGGAGAAGTAGCCGCGCACGCCTTCGTCCTTCACGTACTCCGTCACATAGAACGCGCCCACGGCCTTCACGCGAAAACACTTATTGCCGCACGCGTTGGTCCCGGGGGCGTCGCCGCTCACGTCCCACATCGCGATGATCAGTCGCGTGGGCATATTGCAGGTGAATGAACGATTACCACCGCCGTTCGCGGGCGAGATCCCGCCGTTCACTCGGCACAGGTCGGCAATCGCGTCACCGGCTTTGTTCACCATGTTGCCGTTCTCGCCGCGCATCCAGTCGCCCACACTCACGTAGGGACGCCCCCCCGCGTTCTGAATCCGCACCGCTAGGTCGTCACACGTCGCACTCAGTGCGTGGCCGAAATCATCGGCGCCGCTCCACGGATTGCCCATCACCCCGTCCGCATACACCTGCGGCGGAAGCCGCATGCCGTAGAAATTGCCGTTCACGATGTTCGCATTCGAATTGCCCGACTTGAGCAGAATCGGCACATGGTGCTCGCTGAACCACGCGACATCGGCGGTCGTGAGCGTATAGGTAAGTGCGTCCTTCGGTCCCCCGGGAAGCGCGTCCAGCAGCTGCTGATACGGTACCGCCAGCGGCCGCGCGCACGCGGTCCCGGAGGCGGATCCGATCGCGGCCACGCTCCTGGCTAGGCGAAGACGCGTGGTCAGGCCCATGATCCGGCCGAAACGATAAGTGGCCGTGTACCGTGAGGTGGCCCGCACGGCGTTGCTCGCCGATGACCAGCTTCCCGTAGGTGTGAAGTTGCCGCCCTGCCACACCCCCGGCTCGATATCCGCCGTGCTGATCGCCGGCGTCGCGCCATCCACCAGGTTCAGTTGTCCGTACGCCACCGCCGTATCCGCCGCCCCGGCGTACTGCTCCCGCAGCAGCCGCTCGGCTCCCGCCAGCGCCGCCGCATCCGACGACACGTGCACCTGCGCCCGGAACAGATACATGCGCCCCATGTCGATGGCCAGCGCCATCACGCCCACCAACGCCACCAGTGACACCCCCACCAAAATCATGGTGGCGCCGCGACGATTCTTGAAACGGTTCATTGTGCCTCCACCCGCACGCCCTCGGGGCGCGTTGCACGTCACTGGCCGAAGACGTCGAACACCGGACCCAAGCCGATCACCATTGGACCACCGATCACCGCAAAGAGCGCGGGGAGAATGAACAGCACCATCGGGAAAATCATCTTGGTCGCGGCGGTGGCCCCACGACGTTCCGCCGACTGCCGCCGCTTCCGCCGCAGACTCTCCGAATGCACCCGCAAGACACGGCCGATCGACGAGCCCCAGCGTTCGCTCTGGATCATCGTGGACGACAGCGCCCGCAGCTCCTCCACACCGGTGCGGTCGTACAGGCCGTACAGCGCGTCGTCACGCCGCATGCCGGCATTCGCCTTCCGATTCACCACGAGCAATTCATGCGCCAGCTCGGGGTGCATCCGCGACATCTCGTGCCCCACGCGCAGCAACGCGGCATCCAGCGAGACGCCGGCCTCCACACACACCAGCAGCAGGTCGAGGCAGTCGGGGATGGAACGCAGCACACGCAGCTGGCGGGCGCGCTCGATGCGCAGCAGCAGATACGGGGGCAGCATCAGCCCCAGCGCCACACTCACGGCCATGCTGGCCAGGAACAACAGCTCGGTGTCGCGGGGCGCAAACAGGAGTGCCAGCACCGGACACGCCACAGCCGTCACCAGCCGCAGCAGCAGGTACAGCGCAGGGGCCGACGGCGCATCGTAGCCTGCCCGGACCAGACGCATCGCCGCGGTCTCGCCCAGCAGCCCCTCGGGGAGCAGCTTCTCGAGCGTGTCGTGCAGGCGATCCGATGTGGTGGCGTGCCCGGTGCGTAACTCGATACGCCGCGGCACGGGGCCGCTCGGGAATTCCGTGGCCCGGGCGATGAGCACCGCGCGGCGGTGGTTGGCCACGAGCGCCCAGGTGCCAACGGCGGCGGCGAGCACCAGCACGCCGTAAAAAATCAGCAATGGAGTGGACATGGGCAGCTCCTTACGTGTCGATCCGCGCAATGCGGCGAATGAGGACAAAGCCAAGCACGAGGGCCCCCGTGGCGAACAGCAGCGTGTAGCGTCCGGGGTCGGTGGTGAACATCGGCTCCATCATCGCAGGATTCAGGAGCATGATCACGGCGAACGCGGCCAGCGGCAGCAGCGCCAATACCGTTCCCGTGAGCTTCGGTTCGGCCGTCAGCGTGTCGATTTGGTCGTGCAGTGCCGCCCGGTCGCGGATCAGCGTTGACAGCCCGGTCAGGATTTCGCCCAGGTTACCCCCCGTCTCGCGCTGGATGAGCAGCGAGGTCACGAACATCTTGATGTCCAGCGTATCCACCCGCTCCTGCAGGTCCAGCAGCGCGTCCCGCACGTCGAGCCCCAGCCGCTGCTCGTCGTAGAACGTCGCGAACTCCTCCCCCACCGGGGCCGGCATCTCTTCGCCCACGAACTTCATCGCCGCCTGAAACGAAAAGCCGGCGCGCATGGCGTTCACGATCATGTCGATCGCCTCGGGGAGCTGCGCCTCGAGCCGCGCCACACGCCGCCGCCGCTGGATGAACAGCAGCAACGACGGCAGGAGCAGCCCCACGCTCGCCGAGATCAGCGCCGACGCAAGTCCGAACTGCTGTCCCGCCAGCAGCGCCATCGACGCCAGCAGCACGCTGGCGATCGAGAACTCGCCCACCGTCCAGTGCATGCCTGCCCGGTCGATCGCCCGCTCGATCAGCAGCGTGTACGACCGACCGGTCAGCAGCTGATCGAGAAACGGCACCGCACTCTTCCGCAGGTCGCGCAGAATGCTGATGTCCGCCGGCGCCGCCGTCGTCGAGAGCCGATCCTTGAGCGCCGCCGCCGCCTCGAGGCGACGCCGGTTCACGAACACGTAAATCCCCAGCAGCAGCAGCGTGGTGCCGAAGAACACGGCAAACAGGATGAGTGTCTGCATGGCTACGCCTGCGCGAACAGGCTGTTCGGCAGCTCGATCCCCGCCACCTGCAACCGTTCCATGAAGAGGGGACGGACCCCGGTGGCCTCGAAGTCGCCCACGACCTCGCCGCTCTCGGTAATGCCGCGCCGGTGGTACTTGTAGATGTCCTGCATGGAGATGATGTCGCCTTCCATGCTGGTGATCTCGGAGATCGCCGTCACCCGACGGGTACCGTCGGCCATGCGCGCGATCTGCACCACCACCTCGAGCGCTGACGCGATCTGCTCGCGGATGGCGCGCAGCGGCAATGACGTACTCGCGAACTGGATCATCGTCTCCACGCGGGCCAGGGCATCGCGTGGGGAATTGGCGTGGATCGTGGTGAGTGACCCTTCATGGCCCGTGTTCATCGCCTGCAGCATGTCCAGCGCCTCGGCGCCACGCACTTCCCCCACGATGATGCGGTCGGGGCGCATGCGCAGGGCATTGCGCACCAGATCGCGCGCCACCACCTGTCCGCGCCCTTCGGCGTTGGGTGGTCGCGTTTCCAGGCGGCACACATGCTCCTGCTGCAGGCGCAGCTCCGCCGCATCCTCGATTGTAACCACGCGTTCGGTGGCCGGGATGTACACGCTAAGCGCGTTCAGCAGCGTGGTTTTCCCCGAGCCGGTGCCGCCGGAAATCATGATGTTCAGCCGCGCCTGCACGCAGGCCGACAGTAGGTCCACCATGTCCTGCGTGAGGGTGCCGTTCTCCACCAGCGCCTGCATCGGCAGCTCGGCGCCGAACCGGCGGATCGACAGGATCGGTCCGTCCAGCGCCAGCGGCGGAATGATGGCGTTCACGCGTGAGCCGTCGGGCAGGCGCGCATCGACCATCGGCGACGATTCATCCACCCGCCGACCCACCCGGCTCACGATGCGGTCGATGATCGCCATGAGGTGCGCGTCGTTGCGGAATGCTACCGGCACGCGGGAGAGCCGGCCGCGACGCTCGATGTAAATGTCCCGCGGTCCGTTCACCAGAATGTCCGAGATCGT
>CANJOX010000043.1 GCA_947475795.1 Gemmatimonadota bacterium | reverse complement strand
TGCCGCTGCAGGTAACTCGTAACACTCGCCCCCATCGCCAGCGTCAATAGCGGACGCCGGCGGACGTGTAGTCCTGACCGAACTTGTTCTTGTGCGCGACCGCCTTGTAGCCGCGCGCATCGAGCTCGACATCCAGCGGGAGCATCTCCGCGGTCACCTCCACCTCGCGCGTCACTTCACCCGTCCGCTCATGCCAAACGCGTAGCGCATACCGTCCGGGCGGCACCCCGGCGAGGCTCCAGCGGCCATCGGGAGCGGGCTGGGTGCGATAGGGGGTGTCCACCACCACCACATAGGACGACATCATCGGATGGATGTTGCAGTACACGGCGAAAATTCCCAGCTTCTGGAAGACCGTCGTGCGCCCAGATCCGCTCGGATAAATCCCGAGATCAAAGGAGCCACCGCGTTCCGTCGAAAAGACGTTGTGCCCGAATGGGTCCCCGTGAGGATATCGCACGCTGCTGCCGGGGGTGACCACGACGACGTGGGGAGCAAACACGCGACCGTCCATGGCCACGCTGGCCGTCGTATCGCGCGCCCGGCCCCCACCGCCGCCAACGGGGACCAGCGCTACCACGCTGTTACGCAGATCGTTCGTGCTGCCGTTCGATTTCTCCTGTATTTTCACCCGGCCAGCGACCGTGACTTGGGCGCGAACAGATTGCAGGGGCGTCAGCGCCACGACACCGGCACTGACCATCACCCAGACAGACCACGAGGAAGAGGAGAAGCGCATGCAGATGCCGGGCAAAGGAGAGCGAACGATGCGCAAGCTTAGGAGCCGGACGGCGCCGTGGTCAAGTCGAAGCCGGTGGATTGCGTGCGGTCTCGTGTGGGGTGCGGCCAGCGCCGGCCGCCTGCAGGCGCAGGACACGGCAACGGTGCGGCGCGACTCCCTCGCCGCTCGACTCGAACGCGCCGAGGAGGCCATTTCCCTCCTGCAACAGCAGCTCGCCACACAGGCCCAATCCAGCGTGCAGGCGCAGTCCCGCCTGTCCGTGGAGCTGACCGGGCGCGTGCTCATGAGTGCCTTCAGCAACTCCCGGCGGGTGAACAATACGGACGTCCCCCTCTTCGTCCGCCCCGATACCGCCAGCGGACTACCGCAAGGCGGTGGTGCCATGTCGATGCGCCAATCAACGCTCGGCGTGGCCGTCACGACGCCACAGCTCTGGGGCGGCAGCTTCCGCGGCGATGTCGAGGTGGACTTTTTCGGTGGCCAGCAACCAAGCACGGGCGGTCGCCACTTCCCCCTCTTGCGCCTGCGCACGGCGCGGGCCGTCGTCCAGTGGGACAATCGCGAGCTGCTGATCGGCCAGGAATTTCCGCTGATCAGCGCGGCGAATCCGGTCTCGCTGGCCTCGATCGGCACACCGGCCTTTGTCGGCAATGGCAATCTCTGGCTCTGGCTCCCGCAGCTCCGGGGTCGCGTGGAGACCAAGGGCGCGATCCGCGTTGGTGTTGCCGGCGCCATCTTGGCCCCGACCACGGGTGACGCGCAAACGCCATTCGATACCGACACCGACAACGCAGAACGCTCGCGGCGCCCGTTTCTTCAAGCGCGGGCCCACCTGCGCTGGGGGCAGGATGTCACCGCCGGAGAAGTTGGCATCGGGCAGCACCGCGGATGGATGGCCACCAAGGGCGATTCCCTGCTCGCGTCAACGATCACCGCGGCCGACGCAATCATCCCGCTCACGTCGTGGCTCGAACTCCGCGGCGAATGGTATACGGGCACGGGCGCGCGCGCGCTTGGCGGCGGCGGCATCGGCCAGCTCCTCGCCCCGAATGGCAGCCTCGTGGAGAGCACCGGGGGATGGGCCCAGCTCAATGTCCGGACCGGATCACGGCTGATGCTGGGCGTCGGTCATGGATATGACGACCCGGACGACACCGACATCGCGGCGGCTGGACGGCGCAAGAATGTGGCGGACGAAATCCACGCGCACTGGCGTCCGGTCCAACCGCTCGTGGTCGGTGTGGAATATCGTCGTATGACCACGACCTATCTCCGTGGTCCGTTCACCAACGATCACCTGCAGCTCTCCTTCGGCTTCGAGTTCTGATCCCCTCTCGGTCCGCGCCGCGCCTCGTGATCGCGCTCACGCGTCTCACGGCAGCGCTACTTCGTGAAAATCACCAGTAATCCGCACGTCTTGCGCGTCGCGTTGTACTCCAGCGGCATGGTCGCCCCACCCTTATAGACCTCGATCCCCAGGATGTCGTCCGGCGCCAGCGAATTCAGGTCGAAGAGCTCGTCACCACCTTCGCCGCGGTACACGAACACGTTGTTCACCACCACCGCGGCGTAGCACAGCCCGGGGGAGGCACCACGCATCCGATCCCCGGCACCGATGCCCGGCATGTTCATGAACGAGTCGTAGCCGCGGCGTGTCGCGAAGTACGCCGACCCCTTGCCGAGGCGGACGATGTCCGCCCCACTCACGGTCTGCAACACATCGGCCAGTGCACGCCCGCGTTCCTTCTCGAGTTGTGCGGCCGTGAGGAACGACCCGCCCATCCGCGCGCGGCGGTGCTCTTCGAACGACGTCAGTCGCAGGTCTGCCATGCTGGACACGACAACGACCTCGGAGAGCGCGGTCGCGATGGGGGCGAGACGCAAAACCTGCTCGGCGACGTCAGCACCCGTGATGGCAATCGTGGATGACAATGGCTGGAAGCCGACTTTGCGCAGGACAACCTGATACCGCGCGACCGCGAGATCGCGGAGCACAAAGGTCCCGCCCGAGTCCGTGAGCACCGTGCGTGCGATTGCCGGGATGCTCAGCTCCACCCCCGCCACCGGCTGATTGGTGCGATCGTTCACCACGCGCCCCGTGAGTGCGCCGGTGGACTGCGCCGACGCGGAGGCGGCGGGTAGCATCGCGCCGAGGACGCTCGCGCCGAGGAGGCTCGCGAACGCAAGCACAGGGTAGCGTGCGGCGTGACGGGTCATGGCGCGTGTCTCCGATTCGGGTGATCCCCCACGCGGATTCATCGCGCTACCCTCGAACGCGGCCGCATCACGCCAAGCGTACAGCATGTGCATCGGGCGGGCCAGACATGGGTTCCAGCGCCACCACGGGCCTGTGCGGCAGTGGTTGGCCGGGAACGCAGGAATGTCGCTCGCCAAAATGGTGGATTGTGAGGGACAGACCCGTGTCGTCGAAGCATTTGGAGGAGATCGGCCTGCACCCCGAATCCCGGGCCGTGGCAACGGGGCGCAAATTGCAGTAGACTCGCCTGCCCCTTGTCGTTGCGGCGCCGCACGCCGAGCCCTTGCCCACCCCCCCACCCACGCATGGACATCGCCGAGTCGTTGCAGCGAGTGCTCGGCGATGCCGTCACCATTGAGCGTGAGCTTGGCGGGGGCGGCATGGCACGGATCTTCCTCGCCACGGAACACGCGCTCAACCGCAAGATCGTCATCAAGGCGCTCCCCGGTGAATGTGGGGGCGCCATCAGTGTCGATCGCTTCCGGCGGGAGATCGCCCTCGCGGCGTCGCTGCAACACCCGCACATCGTCCCCATCTTGCAGGCGGGGGATGCCGACGGTGTACCGTACTACACCATGCCGTACGTGGCAGGCGAATCGCTGCGCGCGCGGCTCGAGGCGGGGCCGCTCCCCATAGCGGAGGTGCTTGCCTGCGTGCGGGATGTCGCGCGGGCGTTGGCCTACGCCCACGAACACGGCGTGGTGCACCGCGACATCAAGCCCGACAACATCCTGCGCAGCGGCGACGCCTGTGCGATCACGGATTTCGGGATCGCCAAGGCCCTCTCGGCGGTGCGGGACGGCGCCTCCACCGACGGGGCAATCCTCACCCAAGCCGGGACGTCGATTGGCACCCCCGCGTACATGGCGCCGGAGCAGGCCGCCGCGGATCCCGCCATCGATCACCGGGCGGATCTCTACGCCCTGGGCTGCGTGACCTACGAGTTGCTCACTGGGCGCCCGCCGTTTCTCGGCGCATCGTACCAGAAGCTGCTCTCCGCGCACCTGTTCGAGGCGCCGCAGCCGGTGGACGCGCTCCGCCCGGAGGTCCCGCCAGCCCTCGCCGATCTGGTGATGCGATGCCTCGCGAAGGACGCCGAGGATCGCCCGCCCCAGGCCGGGGAACTGCTGCGCGTGCTCGACGCCACCACCACCGGCGCGATGGCTGGGCCACCACCCACAGGGCTGTCGGCGGAGGCGGCCGCCACGGCGGGCCAGCCGGCTGCGTTGCCACCGACGGTTGCGCCCAACCGCCCGCGACAGGCGCTGCGCCTCGCTGGGGGGCTGCTCGTGGCCGTCGCCGCCGTCTACGGCGCGCGGGCGCTGCGCGAACGCGCGTCGACGGGCGCCCAGACGGCCACACCGGCCACCGCATCCGATCGCGTACTGGTGGTCGACATCCCCAGTCCCGGCACGGATTCAACGCTCGGGCCGGTCGTTACAGAGGTCATCCGGACGGCGCTCGCGCAGGCGCGCCCCGTGACGGTGCTGCAGCAAGACCACCTCATCGACGCGCTGCAGCGGATGCAGCGACCGATCACCACGCCAGTCGACCTTCCGTTGGCCCGCGAAATCGCCCAGCGCGAAGGGGTCAAGGTCATCGTGGACGGCAAACTGCTGGCCATCGGTGGCCAGTACGTCCTCTCGCTGCGCATGATCGCCCACCGTACGGGCGAGGCACTCGCCACGTTCCGCGAGACGGCAAAAAGTGATTCGGAGATCGTGCCGGCAATCGACCGTATCACCAAGGGCGTGCGCACCGCGCTCGGCGAGTCGCTGCGCCACATCCAGGCGAGTCCGCCACTCGAACAGGTCACCACCCCCTCGCTCGAAGCG
This sequence comes from Gemmatimonadota bacterium, assembly GCA_947475795.1. The sequence goes on along the minus strand of CANJOX010000043.1, from coordinate 8,663 downwards.
CTCCGCAAGTATGTGGAGGCCGGCCCGGCCCTCGTGGCGGATACCGAGCGGGGCCTTCGCCTGCTGCATGAGGCCACCGTGATCGACACCGGGTTCGCGATGGCGTATCGCAAACTCGCCGTGATGTACCGCAACCTCGAATTCTCCGCCGAGGCCGAGCGTAACATGGAGCGGGCCTTCACCTTCCGATCACGCTTGGGGGAGGTGGAGCGGCTGCAGGTGGAGGGCGCCTACTATCGGATCTCCGAGAAGGCGGACACCGCCGCAAGCCGACGCGCCTACGAGCAGCTGCTCGACATCCAGCCGGACAATCAGGCCGCGCTTAACAACTTGGCGCTGCAGTATCTAGAGCTCCGGCGCTTTGTCGATGCGGAAGTGTTGTTGCGGCGCGCGGTCGCGCTGGACCCGCACGCGAATATTCAGTACACGAACCTCCTCGAGGCCGTCGCCGAGACGAAGGGCCCCACTGAGGTGCGACGGGTGGCTGCGGCCTTCCGGCGGAGTATGCCGGAGACCCCGGAACGGCTGGCAACCGAGGCGCTGGTGGCGTGGGCGATCGGCGAGGTCGATTCCGCCCAGTTCCACTTCGCGGCGCTGCGCCAACGTCCACTCAATCGCTTCGACGGACCCTGGATCCTACGGCATTCCGCGCACATCGAGGGCGCTCGCGGACGGCTCCGCGCGTCGGCGCAACTACACCGGCAGGCGGCCACGTGGTCCGAGCGTGAGGGGCAAACGGAAACGGTGCTTGGCGCCGAGGCGTTGGCCGCGTTTCTGCAGCTGCACTGGCGTCCGGATACCACGCAGGCACTGCGCCAGCTGGACGCGGCATTTCGCCGCACGTCGCCGCGGTTGATCGAGGCCCGATACGGGGCGGTGCTCCCCGCGGTGGTGCGCGCGTACGCGGCCGGTGGACGGGTGGCGCGGGCCCGCGCGTTGCTCGCGCGCTGGGATTCGCTGCAGGCCCCGCTCCGCGTGCGGGATGACGCGGCGCGCTTCGGCATGGTGGCCGAGATCGCGGAGGCTGAAGGAAAATGGCCGGAGGCGCTGGCAGCGTGGCGCGCCAGCGACATCGGCAAGTGCACGTTCTGCGCGGCCCCGGGGCTGGCGCGGGTGTACGAGCGGATGGGCCAGCGCGATGCCGCCATCGCAGCGTTCGAGCGCTTTCTAGCCGTCCCACAGTATCTCGCTCGACCCGAGCAGGACGCCATGCACCGCGCCGATGCCCACCGCCGGCTCGCAACGCTCTACGAAGCAGCGGGAGCGAACGAGAAGGCCATCGCGCAGTACGAGGCGTTCGCCCGCCTCTGGCAAGACGCTGACGCGGAGCTCCAGCCTCAGGTCGCCGAGGCGCGGACCGCCATCCGTCGACTGGCCGCGGGACGCCCGGACGGCAGGCGCTAAATCGCCCCCGGCTTTCGAGGCGGCGCGCTGGCCGGTCATCGCCGTGCGGGATCCCAACGGTTATCGTTTATGGCGACGGTGCGAATTGCCTGACGCCGTGCGGCGCCTGCCGCTGGAATAGGCAGCCTCTGGCCGCCTCCCTAACCCCGCCTCGAACGGCGTGCCTCAAGACCGAGATGATTGATGTGCTGGGTCGTGCACTGGCCGACCGCTATCGCATTGAGCGCGAACTAGGGGCGGGCGGTATGGCCACGGTGTATCTGGCCCGCGACCTCCGGCATGATCGCGATGTTGCCGTCAAGGTGCTCAATCCCGATCTGACCGAATCGCTGGGGCGCGAGCGCTTTGTGCGTGAGATCCGCACCGCCGCACGGCTCACGCATCCGAACATTCTGCCGCTGTACGAATCCGGGGAAGCCGGCGGCTTCCTGTTTTTCGTGATGCCGGTGATGACCGGCGAGACGCTGCGCGACCTGCTGACGGCGCAGCGCGAACTGCCCCTGGAGCAGGTCATCCGGCTGGCGACTGACGTAGCGGACGCGCTGGATTACGCCCACCGGCACGACGTGGTGCATCGCGACATCAAGCCGGAAAACATCCTGCTGCACGAGGGGCACGCGATCATCGCGGACTTCGGCATCGGCAAGGCGATGGTCGCCGCGGCGGCCGAGGTGGGCGGTTCGGCGGACAGCATGCTGACGCAGGTGGGCGTGGTGGTGGGGACGCCGGCGTACATGAGCCCCGAGCAGGCAGCCGGCTACGACGTGGACGGCCGCAGTGATCTGTTTGCGCTGGGATGCCTGCTGTACGAAATGCTGACGGGCGAGTCGCCGTTTACCGCGCCGACGGTGCAGGCCACCATCGCCAAACGGTTTCTGCACACCCCGCCCCCGGTGACCACGGTGCGGGCAAACGTGCCGACGGCGCTCAGTCAGGTGGTGATGCAACTGCTGGAGAAGGAGCGCGAGGACCGGCTGTCGAGCGGAGCGCGGGTGGTCGAGGCGCTGCGCTCGGGGGCGCAGGCGCTGGGCGTTTCGACGGAGGCCCCGGTGCGCATCAGCGAGGCCTCGGTGGCCGTGATTCCGTTTACGAACATGAGCGCCGATCCGGACAATGAGTATTTCTCCGACGGCATCACCGACGACATCATCGTAGCCCTCACCCAAGTCAAAGGGCTCAAAGTCGCCGCGCGGACGTCCAGCTTTTCGTACAAGGGCAAGAGCACGGAGCTCGCGACCATCGGACAGGTGCTGGGGGTGCGGAGCGTGCTCCAAGGGAGCGTGCGGCGCGCCGGCAATCGGGTGCGTGTGACGGCGCAGCTCATGGGTGCGGCCGACGGCTATCAGCTGTGGAGCGCCCGCTACGATCGCGATCTCAGTGACATTTTCGCGATTCAGGATGAAATCGCGTGTGCGATTGTGGCCGAGTCGCAGCAGTCGCTGGGGCTGGTGCACAAGACGACGCAGCTGGTGGTACGCCCGACGGACGACCTCGAGGCCTATCAGCTGTTTCTGCGCGGACGCGAGGCGGCGAATCGGCGCAGCCCCGACGGGTTCCGTGCCGCGCTGGACCTCTTCCAACAGGCGCTCGCGCGCGACCCACACTACGCGCACGTGTACGCGGCCCTCGGGGACGTCTACACGGCAATGGGTGCGTATGTGATCCTGCCGAAAGCCGAGGCCGCACAGCAGGCGGAGCAGGCGCTGCGGGAAGCGATGCGACTGGCGCCGAGCCTCGCCGTGGTGCACGCACGCTGGGCCCAGCTGAAGCTGCAACTCTGCGATGATTGGTACGAGGCCGGGGCGTATCTGGAGCGCGCGTTGCAGCTCGACCCGCACGATGCCATTGCCCACACGTATTCCGCCGTGTTGCACAGTATGCTGGGGAATCTCGAGCAGAGTCGGGCGTCGGCGGCGCGGGCTGTCGCGGCGGACCCGCTGTCGGCGTTTGTCCGCGGGGTGAGCGTCCTGTGTTTCCCCGAGGAGGGGATCCCGGGATGCGACGCCGCGGCGCGGCTGGCACACGCGGACGCGGGGTTGGCGCTGGACCCCGAATCGTATGTGTGTTTGTGGGTGGGCGCCGTGGGACTTTCCACGCTGGGCCGCCATGACGAAGCGCTGGAGCGGATCGCGCGTGCGGTCGCGATTGCGGGGCGCACCAGCTACGTCCTGGCCGTCCAAGCGCGGCTGCTCCATCAAGCCGGACGTCGAGCGGAAGCGCTGGCCATTCGTGACGAACTGCGGACGCGGGCCGCGTCCGAGTTCGTCTCCGAGGCGGCGTTTCTGTGGATGATGGGGCTGGACCTCGGTGATGAGGAGGCGCTGGCGCGGGGTCTTCAAACGGCCGCCACCGAGTCGTCATCAATGCAGCAGCAGGCCTTCGTGCCGGCTGCGGTGATACGAGCCGCCGCCGCGCATCCGCGTCTTGGCCCGCTGGTGCGGCAGCTACCGTTCGTCGCCAAGTGGCCGTCGCACCTGACCGCCTCGCCGCCGTGGGGAATTGCGTTGTGAGCGACCGCGACCGCGCCGCCCCGGCTGTTCTGACGCCGCGCCGCGAGCGGGTCCACGGTTTCAGTGCTGGCCGTCGCTGCCGCGCTCCTCGATGATCGCGCGGCGCACATCGTCGACGGCCGGCACGACGGCGAGGATGAGGAGCACCAGCGCCAGGGGAATCGTGGCGCTGTAGCCGATCGCCCGAAAGCCGAGGGCACCGATCACCCCGCCCGAGAAAAAGGCCGCCAACAGCATGGCCAGCAGCGCCAGACGCGCCCGGTCGGCCATGACAGGCGGCTCGCCGGCGATCTTCGTCCGGTTCGAATAGAGCAGCTTGCCGAGCTCGAGGCCGATGTCGGTCACGATCCCGGTGACGTGCGTCGTACGGATCTCCGCCTTCGAGATCTTGGTGATGACCGCGTTCTGCAGCCCCATCAGGTAACAGAGCAGACTCACCGCGGCCGGCACGAAGAGGCTGTGGATCAGCTGAAGACGGGCGCCGAGGAACCCGAACACCAGCAGGAGCGCTGCCTCGAGCAGCAGCGGCAGGGCAAAGGCACTCGCCAAGCCACGGCGGCGCGCATAGTTCACCATGATCGCGGTGGTGGTCGCCCCGAGCATGAAGGCGCACAGTGCCCCGACGCCGGTGAGAAACACCCCCGTCTGTCCCAGCACCAGCGCGTCCGCCATGGACGAGACGATGCCCGTCATGTGGGACGTGTACTGCGACACGGCGAGGAACGCGCCGGCATTCGTGGCGCCCGCGACGAACGCTAGGCCGACGCCAAGATGCGTATTCTCCCGCTTGGTGCGAACGGTACCGGTCAGGCGCCGCGCATAGTCGATCGGCATACCGTGAACCATAACCGGTCCGGCAGGGCCCCTTGCCGCGTCCCGCACCGCCGAAACCGGCCGATGGCGACGCCCGGTCGTTCGTCGGCGGCAATACTTGTCACAAAGTGACACCTATGCCTGAATCCAAGGGCTACGGCACTCAACAATTTGGTGATGTAGTCCGAAATTGAAACATGCACGAGGAGTCGCCGATGCCGGTGCCCAGTGAATGATGACCGGCCACACGCCGACTTGCGAAGCACTCGTATGCCCAACGCTGATTCTCCGAAGGCCCCTGTCCGGAGCTCGAGCCCCCACGCCACACGCCGACTGGCCGCGGCGACCTGCCTGATCTTTCTCGGCGCCCCCGCCAGCCTGCGGGCCGCCAACGTCAGCCCCGTGCAGCAGATCGCGGGGGCTCCCGCGCCAACCTCGCCCGCCGGCGTCGCGCGGACGGATGTCGCCGCGCCTCCGGTGCCCGTCGTCCGCACCGGCATCAGCAGCACGGCGCCAGCGAGCACACCGCGCAGCACACCGCGCAGCACACCGCGCAGCGCTGCGGCGCGCGCCGAACCGATCCAACGCGCATCGATCGACTGGCGCTCGATCGTGTCGCATCCTGGTGTGACCTTGAGCGCCGAAGAAATCACGGACGCTTCGGCCGGCTCGGCGGCGTTCGCGGGAGCGCGATCGCTGCGCACGCACAGCAATCTCGAGCTCACGCTCGACATGGATTCGCTGGTGGGCTGGCGTGGACTCACGCTCTACGCCCAGCACAAGACGAGAACGGGACGCAACGGATCAGGCGAAGCCGCGTTCGTGCAGAACTTCTCCAACATCGATGCCGATGACTTTCGCGCGATGGGTGAAGTGTGGGTCGAACAGCGCCTGCTGCAGGACCGCGTGGCCATCAAGGCCGGCCGGATTGACTTCAACAGCGCCTTTGCCGGCACGGACAACGGCGCGTCGTTCCTGAACGCGTCGATGGGCTTCTCGCCGAGCATCGTGGCCGCCCCCACGTTTCCGTTGCCCACGTTGGGCGCGGAAGCGACGGTGAGCCCGTGGGCGAATTTCGACGTCGGCGTGGGGGTGTTCAACGGACTCGGCGGCGCCCCCGCCCCAGTGGGCGGCTCGTCGCGATTCCAGATCGCGCAGGCGAATCAGCAGTGGACGCTGGGCGGCTCGCAGCTCGCCGGCCGCCTGGGCGCGGGTGCCTGGCGGCACACCGGTATGTTCTCGGCCATGGGGACCAGCCTCGACGAGGCGCCGGATGCCGAAGGGACCAGCGGCTGGTACGCCACACTCGACCAGACGCTGTGGCAGGGCCGCTCGCGTGACGGGGATGCCAGCAATCACGCTGCGGTGGCGGCCTTCGCCCAGATCGGCACGGCCAATCCCAACGTGCAGTCCGTCCACGCGCACCGTGGTGGCGGCATGACGATCTCCGGCCTGCTGGCGGCCCGCCCCAGCGACGTCATCGGCGTCGGAATCACCCACGCCTCGTGGGGGACCGGCCGGGAGACAATCGGCGAGCTGTTCTACCAGCTGCCCGTGTCGTCGCACCTGTCGCTCGTGGCCGACGTCCAGCGTGTCAGCCGTCTCGACGGGCCGGGGCTGCGCACGTTCGGCAATGTGGCGACGATGCGCACCGTGCTGACGTTCTAAGGCCGCGCGGCGCCGGCGGCGACCGACCCGTCGCCGGTGCTAGGCGCCCGCATTGCGGAATCCGCCACGGGGAGGCAACGTCGAACGCGCTCCGGTCCACGGGTGCGTCAGACCTCGGCTGGACCGAGACACCTCCCCGAGTATGCCGCAGGCGGAGACGGTCATGAGACGCGTCAAGCTGTTAGGCCTCGTTGCCGCATCGATCGTCGCCACCATCGCCGCGCACACGACCGCGCACGCGCAGGGGGCTAACGCCTCGGTCGCTCGCGGGTCACCGACCGCGGAGCGACTGCCGATCTACGTGGTCGACCCCACCTGGCCACCGACGCTCCCCAACAATTGGATCTGGGGGGACATTCGCGGGCTGTTCGTGGACGATCGCGATCACCTGTGGGTGATTCACATGCCGTCGAGTCTCACGGACCAGGAGATTGGGGCCGCCTCCAAACCGCCCATTGCCGACTGCTGCTTCCCGGCGCCGCCCGTGCTCGAGCTGGACGCGCGCGGCACGCTCGTGCAGGCGTGGGGCGGTCCCGGCGCCGGATTCACCTGGTTCAGCCAGGAGCATGGCATCTACATCGACCACCAGGGGTTCGTGTGGATGGGCACCAGCAACGGCATGCACGTCATGAAGTTCACGCGGGACGGCAAACACGTGATGACGATCGGCGAGCCGGGCGTGAACAAGGGGAGCAACGATTCGACGCACCTGGGTGGGCCCGCCAACTTCTACGTCGAGCCGAAGACGAACGAACTGTTCATTGCCGACGGCTACATCAACAAACGCGTGATCGTGTTCGACGCCACCACGGGTGCCTACAAGCGTCATTGGGGCGCGTACGGCAAGCGTCCCGACGACACGGTGCGCTACAGCTATCCCGTGAAGCCCGCGTCACCACCACAGCAGTACTCCACGGTGCACGGCTTGGTGGGAACGAAGGATGGCCTGCTGTACGTGTCGGACCGGCGCGGCAATCGCATCCAGGTGTTCCGGCAGAACGGCGAGTATCTGATGGAGCGGTTCGTTCGCCCGGAGACCGGCGGCGCGGGGAGCGGGTTCAGCCTGCAGGTCTCGCGGGATGCAGCGCAAAGCCTGCTTTATCTCATCGACGGCACAAACCAGCGGGTCTGGATCCTGCGACGGAAAGACCTCGCCATTCTCGACCGCTTCGGCCGTCCCGGCCGTCAATCGGGGGAGTTCATTCGCGCGCACATGATGGCGATCGATTCGCAGAATCGCCTGTACACCGGCGAGGCGGGAAACGGCCGCCGCATTCAGCGCTGGATTCTGCAAGGGACGCGACCCGCGGCATCGGTGACGCCGCCGCAGTGAGCCACTGACGGGGCGGGACGGCGCTCAGCCCGACGACAGTGTCCGCTCGATCGCCCCGATGAGCGCACTGCGCAGCACCGCGGCGCGCGCGGCGAGCGCGCGTTGCCGCCGCTGATATTCGTCCCGCCCCGCGGGTGTCTCGATCGGCACCGGCTCCACACCGAAGGCGCGCAGGTCGTAGGGCCCTGCCTCCATGTCGAGATCGCGGAGCACGAGGGCGAGTTCGAAACAATCCGCCAACAGATCGCTGCCCACCCACGGCATGCAGGTGTAGGCCCACCGGTAGAGATCCATGTTGGCGTGAATGCAGCCGGGCTGCTCCGCGTCGTAGCGCGTGGCCCACGCCAGCGGGAGTCGGTTCATCGGCTGCGCCGCCGGAGCGAAGAAGCGGAAAGCGTCGAAGTGGCTGCATGCCACCGGCCGGTTTTCCACGACCACATCGATCTCCGCCTGCGGCAGGCGCAGCGGGGCCACCCCCGCGTGCCGCACGTCGTGTCCGCCATACACCATGGCCCACTCGTGCATGCCGTAACAGCCGAAGTGCATGGCGCGTTCACGGGTGGCGCGCAACAGGCGCCGCACCTCCTCGATCGCCTCCCGCTTGGACGCCGAGAGCACACGCACATCGCGCCGCCGTGCGCCATCCTCCACACGGTAGACGGGTTCACGAAAGTGCGCGCGGGCCTCCGCGCTGTCCGCGATCGCCTCGTGCGGCGCCGGGTGCCACGATTCCAGCTTCCCCGCGGAGTAGCTGTAGTACTGAAACAGAAAATCGTGCACCGGGTGCGATTCCCCACGCGCACGCCGCGCTCGCCACGGATCAGTGTACGGCCGGATCCGATCGCGATGCACCGCCGCCCGCGCCTGCCACGCGGACGTGCTCAGCACGGCCGGGATCTCGGGATGGGGTGCAGGCGCGAGGGGATCGGACATCC
>CANJOX010000042.1 GCA_947475795.1 Gemmatimonadota bacterium | reverse complement strand
GCCGCCGCGCGGGCGCATGCGGTGCTGCTGAAGCCGGTGGCGCTCGAGGACCTACGGAAGGCGGTCGACGAGGCGCTGACGAGCGCCCGTAGTTAGTTCAGCGGGCGCCACCGAAACGGACGGGCAGCCAGTAACTCACCTTGACCGCGAGGAAGTTGTCGCCGCCGGCACGCGTGGTGCGGAACAGGTCGCCTGCACGGGCCGGGTCGCCGAACGCCTCGGCCGTACGGCGGTTCTGCTGCCACACCAGGAAGAACGTGCTGCCCGGTATCCACTCCCACCGCATCACCATGTTGGACCGGAACGACAGGATGTTGAAGTCGCGGTTGCTGATCGTGAAGGTCGATGTGCCGTCGATAACGGTGCGCGTGCCCACGGAATCGGTGGTCACGGTGGTGCCGTCGGTCCCGTACTCGCGCAGCAGGCGACTGCGCGGGGCGCTCAGTTCACCGAAGTTCGAGTAGCGCCCGCTGGCCACGAACGGTTCGGCGTAGGCCTCGAGCGACAGGTTAGGTGAGAACGCGTAGTTGGCGCGGAGCCTGGTGGAGATCGTGGTGCGATCGATGAACGCGAAGACGTAGCGGCTGCCGTACGTGCGCGTCCCGCCATCGATGCGCGTCACGTACTGCCGCGGTTCCGTGCCCGACTGCAGCGTGGGTTCCATCGACACGGACACGCGCGGCGACGGACGCAGCGTGATCTGCCCCGAGACGTTGCGCCGCCACGCACCGAATTCGTCCACGCCGTAGCCGCCGTTCACGCGCCAGCCGGTTTTGGCACCGAACGGATTGTTCACGCGGAACTCCTGCCGGAACTCGCGCGGCAGTCCCATGTACGGGCCGCCGCGGGTAATGGCATCGTCCACCGTGGGCAGCTCGATCGTGGACCGCACGTTGAGGTTCCAGAAGTTCTTCAGCGTGGCGCTGCTGTTCTGCGTCCAGCTGTTCAACTGATGCGTGCCTTCGAAATTCCACGCGCCGCGCGTCTCGAAGCCCAAGCGCCAGTTCTGCAGATAGCGCCCCGGCGTGGTCTCGCGGATCTGCAGGTCGGCGTTGTACTCGATGTCGTCGGTGGACTGCAGACGGCCCAGATCGTTCAGTTCGAAGCCGGGCGACTCGAGCTTCACCTCGGCCCCCCACAACACATGACGGCCGGCGTCCTTGTCGGCGCGCAGCTGGGCCGAGTAGCCGGACAGGCTGGTCTTGAGTGGGTCGTAGCGTGTGGTGCGGCGGTCGGGGCGCTGAAACAGCCGTGAGTTGGCCACCTGCAGGCGGCGGATCGACGCTGTATCACCGGCCACGTGGGTGCCGGCGATGAAGCCGCTGAGCGCGTACTTGCCCTGTTGGAAGCGCAGACGCCAGTCGGCGCCGCCGTAGTAACTCTCGCGCGCCAGCAGCGAGGCCAGCGACGGCGTTCCGCCCACGCTGCGCTGCACCGTGGTGAACGAGGCGCCGATGGTAGACGCCTGGCGTCCGATTTCCTGTTGCAGGCGCAGCACGCCGTACGCAGCGCGCGGTTCCACCGGCACCTGCGTCGTGGTGCCCGAGTCGGTCTCGTACACGCGGGCGTTTTCGGCGGCGGTGACCGCGGTGACGGCACCGATGGAGAGGCGGCTGGGGAGACGGCCGGTGAGCTTGGCGGCGCCGAGGATCGTGCTGGCGCGCGGGGCATCGACGAAGTCGCCGGAGGCGGAGCCGCGCGGGGCGGCGCCGATGCGGCGCGGATAGAAGTATTGCGCGCCGTTGCCGCGCACCATCTCACTGCCTTCCGTGAAGAACGGGCGCCGTTCGTCGAAGAATGTTTCGAATCCGGTGAGGTTCACCTCGGCCGGGTCGGCCTCCACCTGCCCGAAGTCCGGATTGACCGTGGCGTCGAGCGTGAGACTGGAGCCGAGGGCGGTTTTGGCGTCCATGCCCATGCGCCCGGCGAAGGGGCGGTTGAGCGGATTGTTCTGCAGCGCGCCGCCACGGCGTGTGGCGTCACCGGCCATGTAGGGCAGGAACTCCACCGGGCGCGTGGGGGAGATGCCGTCGAGTCCTTCGAGCGTGCCGAAGCGCGAGACGTATCCCGTTTCGCGCGGCGGGACCATGGCCCACTGGATGTCCTCGTTCTTGTCGGGCATCCAGCGGTCGATCTGCATTCCCCAGCGCTGCCGGTCGGCGCGCGGGAATCGCAGCTGCGAGAAGGGGATGCGCAGTTCGGCCGTCCAGCCCGTGGAGTCTTCCTGGGCGGCGGCGGTCCACACTGGGTCGTACTGACTTTCACGCCCGCGCATGTCATCGTCCTGCGTGTGGCGGAAATCGGAGCGGACGCCGGCCACGGACACGCCGAAGCCGACCGCGGTGCGGCGGTCCATCTGCGGGTCGAAGGTGATCGTGAACCGTTCCGTGTTGCCGAAACCGTCGCGGCGCGTGACGGCGCGGGCCAGCTCGGCCGGGTTGCGGCGACGCATGCGGGCACCGACGTACAGCGCCTCGTCGTCGTAGCCGATGAACACCTGCGTGGCTTCGGTGGGGGCCTGTCCCTCACGGGGCTGCCGCTGCACGAAGTCGTCGATGGGGGACAGGCGCGCCCAGGCGGCGTCGTCGAGGCGGCCGTCAATGCGCGGCGCCCGCGTCACGCGCGCGGCGCGGGCCACTTTAGTAGACGGTTGGGCAGAGACGAGCGCCGGGGCAGCCACAAGGAGGGCGCACAGCAGCGCGGGGGCAGAGCGAACGAAACGGATCACGGGCACTGGATCAGATGGCAGAAGAGGGTCTGAAAGGGTACGCAGACCCTGCGCTTCGCGTTCGACCGCGCGGAATCTGGCCACCGGGCACTGGCTTGGGGCGCGCGGGGCAGTTATGTTCTTCGTTCTGATCGCGGCGCAGGTAGGCGGCGACGGGATGTGGCGCAGTCCGGTAGCGCACCTGAATGGGGTTCAGGGGGTCGCAGGTTCGAATCCTGTCATCCCGACTGAGTAACAGTCGATAGAACAAGCACTTAGCCTCGGCCTCGCGCCGAGGCTTTTTGCTTTGTGGTGATTCCGGCACGCTGTCGCGACGACGGCGAGATTGCGACGTACACCAGCCACACGGGAGAACGTCATGCATCGCCGTCGCCTTTCGATCGTGAGTACGCTGCTGCTACTCGGCGCGACGTCAGGATCGGCGCAGGAACGCCAGCCACTCGTGCCGCCGCCATCGCTTGCGATGTCGGCGAGCGACTCCGCCCCGGTCTGGTTTACCCATCCCGATCGCGTGCGCGCCGCCGGATTCGCGGCTGCCGCGCTGCTCGCGTTGCCGTTCGATCGCACCGCCGCGCACCTGCTCCAGCAACCCGCGGTGCATCGCAATGCACGCGTGGCTTCAGGCGCTAGTGCGATCCGGTGGCTCGGTGATCCCGGCGCGCTCACGCTCAGTGCTGGCACGTTCGTGGTTGCTCGCGTGGCGCATCACGATGGACTCGCCGACGCCGGTCTGCATTCGGCGCAGGCGATCGTGTTCGGCGGGGCCACCACCAACGCGCTGAAGTTCATCATCGGGCGCGCACGGCCTCGCGAGGTGGCCGGGGACGATGCGTTCGTGTTCCGCCCGGGGCGCGGCATCAGCGACTACGCCGCCTTTCCCTCCGGTCACACCACGGCGGCGTTTGCCGCGGCCTCAGCGGTGCGTGCGGAACTCGCGTGCTCGAACTTTGCGCAGTCGCACCCACGGATCGGTCGGGTGGCGCCGTTCCTGTTGTACGGCGTCGCCACCCTGGTGGGGGTGTCGCGCATGTATCACGATGCGCACTGGGCGAGTGATGTGGTCGCCGGTGCCGGCATCGGCACACTCAGTGGGCACGTGACGGTTCGCCGGCTTCATCATGGCACGACGCGGAATCGGTTCGATCGGTGGATGCTGGGCGGTGGCAATCGCGCGTCGACGCGGTGTGGGTAGCGTCGTCTACGATGGCGTGGTGAGCGTCGCCGCCGCATCGGCGCACCGGCGCACGTCTCGATCTGCCAAGCGCACCTAAGCCGCCACCACCGCGAACCCCGCCGGCAGCGCGTCCCCCTTCGCGAGCGCATGCTTGAGCGCCCGGCTGTGGCTGCAGGCGCCGCGGTACACGAAGCCGGGGCAGCGCACGTCACGTCGCTTTCGTCCACCTCCAGCCGATACGCTTTGCCGGGACTCGACGCGCTGCATTCGTAGAGCTGCGCGCTGGTGCCGGCCAGCACCCGGGCGGTCGACTAGAAACGCCACCTCGCGAGCTGATGGGCGAAGTGACTCGCGGCGAGGTCCTGGGCACGGGCAAGCGCTTCTGCTTGAACCTCGGCGGACGGCGCCGGCAGGACTGGAAATCATGATACACGAAACATCGTCCGGCGTAATACACTAGCAGGCGTCGAGCAGAATACACTAGATTTAGAACGGCAGCGTACACGACCTCGCACCCCGGTCCCCCATGGCTACCCCGAGCGTTCCGCCGGCACAGCGCCGCCTTGCCTCCGCACTGCGGAAGCTCAAGCAGCGACAGGACCGCGGCCAGACCGTCTTTCAGTCTGACGACTTCACCCGCGCCGACCGCGAAGCCTTGGTGGCGGCGGGGTTCCTGCGGATGGTCGTCAAGGGATGGTACCTCGTCGCACGGCCCGGGGACGAACCAAGCGATACCACCCCGTGGTTCGCGGCCATGCGGGACTTCGTCGCGGGCTACTGCAACGCCCGCTTCGCCAACGCGTGGCATGTATCGCCAGCCTTCTCGCTGTTGGTACACGCTGGAGCCACCGCGCTCCCTCAACAGGTCATCGTCCACACTCCGCTCGCCGGGAACAACCGCCTCGAGCTGCCCGGGGACTGCTCTCTCCTGATCCTGCGGACGCCAGAGCGTCCACCGGTGGGGCACGTGGAGGTTCGGGGCGGCCTGCGGGTACTGACGCTCCCGGTCGCGCTCCTGCGGGTGCCGGAGCACCTCTTTCACACCGCGGCGACCGATGCCCACGTCGCGCTCGCGGCGCTCTCCGACGCATCGGACCTCAATCGTGAACTCCTCGGCGGAGGACACAGCGTGATCGCCGGTCGGCTCGCCGGCGCCCTGCGCGCCGTCGGCCGCGCCGAGCTCGCAGACGACATCCTCGGCACGATGACCGCGGCCGGGTACACGGTCACCGAATCCAATCCCTTCCTGGTCGTTCCCCCAGTACTCACGGTCACGCGCATGGCCGCCCCGCACGTGCATCGACTCCGGCTGATGTGGCGCACGATGCGGGACGAGGTGCTGCGGCACATGCCCGAGGCGCCGGGCCTCCCCAGCGATGTCCTCGCCTATCTGGCCAAGGTACGGGAGCACTACCGCGCAGACGCGTACCACTCGCTCTCCATCGAAGGGTATCGCGTGTCCGATGTCCTGATCGAGCGCGTCGCCTCCGGCCACTGGAACCCTCAGCAGCACGCCCTGGATAAGGACGCCCGCAACGCCATGGCCGCCCACGGCTACTGGCGCGCGTTCGAGGCTGTCCAGATGTCGCTCCGCGAGCTCCTCGGTGGCGAGAACCCCGGCGAGGTTGCCCGCGCCGATCACGGCGGTTGGTACCGCGAGCTCTTCAGTCCCAGTGTCGCGGCAGGCCTCCTCTCAACGGCCGATCTCGCCGGCTACCGGAATGCGCCCGTCTACATCAAGAACGCCGCGCACGTCCCGCCAGCGCGCGAGGCCGTTCGCGATCTGATGCCCGCCCTGTTCGACCTCATCGCCGACGAGCCGTCGGCCGCCGTCCGCGCCGTCCTCGGCCACTTCTGCTTCGTGTTCATCCACCCCTACATGGACGGCAACGGGCGCATCGGGCGGTTCCTCATGAACGCCATGCTGGCCTCAGGCGGCTACCCCTGGACCATCCTACGGGTCGAATGGCGAGACCGTTACATGTCCGCGTTGGACGCCGCCAGTGCCCGCGGCGACATCGGGCCGTTCGCCCAGCTCGTCGCGCATGCCGTCCAGACCGAACCGCCAACCGCCCCCACCGTCGCGTCCATGGTTGCGATGTGAATCGCCTTCAGTCTGCCACCATGGACATCCGCTCTAGCCGCTCATCGCCTCGCGCCGCTCGGGCAGGGGCTGCGCTTGTCAGAGGGGGCGCGCATACTGAAAACCAGGCAAAATGAGCAGTCTTTAACTGGAGGGGACAATGACAGTGAATCACGGCGGTCTCAGCAAACGGTGGCAGCGCGCGCTGTGCATGTTGGTCGCGTGCTCGACGTTCTTCACCACGGCGGTGCAGTCTCAGATTCGTCAGGACGGGCAGAACGACGAACAGATATCCGTCGCGGGCCATTACAACGTGTCGGCAGTGGGATTCTACTACACGCCCACCGCGACCTACTGGCTCAATCGTGTGGAGACGTACTTCAGCACGGCCGCGTACTATCCCGGCTGCTGCGGCATCCCTATTGAGCGCGAGGTCACGCTCGAACTCCTGACGGCGCCGAGGAGCGACGGCGGGGTGCTCCTGCGATCCGCGGTGTTCAACAGCCTCGAGGCAAGCGGCCAATACGGCGGGCCAACTTTCTCTCCGTTGTTCATGAGTGCTGGGACGACGTACTTCGTGGGGTTCTTGAACGTGCTGGCGCTCGGCGCGAACCTGTCGTTCGAGGCGACGACACCGCATCGGGTGTTCCGATTCGATTGGTCCGGGCGGGACGGGGTGACCGGCCAGTACGCGGAAACGCAGAACCTGTTCGACCTAAGGAGCACCGTATATCGGCCCCCTCCTGCGTTTCAGCGGTCCTCCCGCCGTCGGACGCCCCGATCCAGCGCGTGTACCGGAGCCGCCCACGTTCATGCTCGTGATCGTCGGGTTCAGCCTGTTGATCGCAATGCGGTCGCGGCACGCCAGTACCAGGTCATTCGTCCGCGGTTACGGGCTGGGGGCGCGACACGTGTAGTTGACGTCCCGTCGTCGATCCCGCCTCGGCAGGCCCCCCCGCTCACGCCGCCACCACCGCAAACCCGGCCGGCAGCGCGTCCCCCTTCGCCAGCGCACTCGTGAGCGCTCGGCTGTGGCTGCAGGCGCCGCGGTACGCGAAGCCGGGGCAGCTGCAGATGACGTCGCCCTGATCCACCTCCAGGCGATACGCTGTGCCGGGACTCGACGCGCTACGGCATTCGTAGAGCTGCGCGGTGGTGCCGGCCAGCACCCGGGCCAGCGACGCGATGGCCTCGTGCGTCAGCTGTTTGATCAGCGCCTGCGCCCGCTGCACGGTCTGCACGTCGGCGGCGGAGCGATCGGCGGCGGCACTCACCTCACGCAGCAACCGGTCCACGGGATCCTCCCCCACCGCCGCGTCCGACTCGGCGATGCGCGGGGAGATGGCCCCGATGAGACGCTCCAACTCCGCGAGCAGGTCGCCCCCCGCGGCGTCCACCTCGCGTCCCTCCACGACCTGCTCCACCAGCAGCGCCTTCACCTGCAACGCGCCGCGCACGAACTCGTCGACGGTATCGGTGGCCACCAAATAGCTCACGTTCACCGTGCCGGTCTGGCCAATCCGGTACGCACGATCCTCCGCTTGCCAGTGGTTGGCCGGCACCCAATCGAGGTCGTTGAACACCACCTGACGCGCGGCGGTGAGCGTAATACCCACGCCACCGGCCATCAGGTTGGCGACGAACACGCGCACGGTGTCGTCGCTCTGGAAGCGATCCACCAACGCCTGACGACGGTGCGTGGGGGTCGCGCCGGTCAACAACACGGCCGCCTCGCCGAAGTGGGCGGCGATGGCCTTGGCCGGGGCATCGAATCCGGTGAACACCACCACCTTTTCGCCCTGCGCCACGGCCCCGCTCACCAGATCGAGCGTGGACGGCACCTTGGCCTTGGCCAGCGCCAGACGCGCCTTGCTGAGCGCGGCCAGCAGGCGGAACCGGTCCTGGCCTGGGGTCGACCGACGGGCGCGGGGGCGCGATCCGGCCACGGCGCGTTCGGTCGCCCCCACCATCAGTAGCTCCAGCACTTTTCGCATTTCCTTCTTCGCGGTGCCCTCGCCCACGGTCACCGGCAGCCAGCGCCGGATCTTGGGGGGCAGGTCCAGCACCTCGTCCTTGGTGCGCCGGAGCATCACGCCGTGCAGCTGCACGCGGAGTTCGTCGAGATGGCTCGCGCCGTCGGTCACCCACCCGTAGCCGTTGTGCTCCGCCGCGCAGTAGCGCTTGGCGAACGACAGAAAGCTGCGCGCCATCGGATGCCCCACCACCTGCAGCAGCGGGAACAGGTCACGCGGCCGGTTGGTCACCGGCGTGCCGGTGAGACAATGCACGGTGGCCCCACTCGCGTGCTCCACCAGCTGCCGCGCCACGCGTGAGCGTTGGGAAGTGTGGTTTTTCAGGTAGTGCGCTTCGTCGAACACGAGTCCCGCCCACGCGAGCGCCCGCAGGGCCTCCACGTGTCGCGCCAGGATGTCGAAGTTGACGATCACCCAGCCACGGTACGCCGAGTCGGGCACCGCGCCCGGGCCGACGATGGCGATGGGATCGGCGGCCCGCACCGCCGCGATCTCGCGCGCCCAGTTGCCCTTCACCGACGCGGGACACACCACCAGCCACGGCCCGTCGGGCGCGGCCTCGCGAATGGCCGTGATGCTCTGCCGCGTTTTCCCCAGTCCCATGTCGTCGGCCAGGATGGCCCGGCGGCGGCCGAGGAGGAACGCCACCCCCTCGACCTGATGGGGGAAGAGGCCCGCGGCCAGACGCTGGGCACGGGCAAGCGCTTCCGCGTGAACCTCCGCGGACGGCGCCGGCAGGGCAGGAGAGCGGGACATTGTGGACAGGATGAATTGTGATGGGGCGGGTTTGGGGTGAGAAGATGGGGGCGGGGTCTGACAGTCGGTCGCGGCCCGCGCGGCGGCACGTGGCAGCCTTGTCCGTGCCACACGGGTGTTTCACCTTCGAGGCGTGAACTGCCCCGCCGTTCCCTTCCGCGCCGCCCTCGGCCTCCTCGCGCTCCTCGCCGTCACCGCCGCCGGCGCGCCGGCGCAGTCGCCGGTCAGCGGGATCGCCGGCACGGTGCGCGACGCGCTGGGCGCGCCGCTCGACCTGGTGGTGGTCGAGGCGCGTGACCCGGCCACGGGGTACGCCGCCCGCACCGCCACCAACCGCGCCGGCCGCTACATCCTGCTGGGGCTCCCGCTGGGAGGGCCATATACGCTCCGGGCGCGCCGGGTGGGGTACGTGGCCGCCGAACGCGGCGGGATCGGACTCACCATCGGGGCGCGCCCCACGGCGGATTTCGTGCTGCAACCCACGCGGCAGCCACTGGCGGCGATCGCGGTGCGCGCGGGCGCGGAGGCCGGACGCGAGGCGCGGATCGGCGGCAGTACCCGCATCGCGCAGGCACAGATCGACGCGCTCCCCAACCTCGATCGCAACGTGGCGGGGCTCGCCGCCCTCAGTCCGCTGGCCGGTCCGCAACTCGCGCTGGGCGGTCAGCGGTGGACGGGCACCGACCTGCGCGTCGACGGTGCGCCGAGTCGGAATGGGTTGCGGGCCGGCGAGGCGAACGGCGGCCCGTCGGGGATTCCGCTCGACGCGGTGCGCGAGGTGGAGGTGAACACGGCGGTGTTCGACGTGGGGCAGGGACGGCAGGGCGGGGGACAGATTGCGACGGTCACGCGGGCCGGCACCAACACCGCCGAGGCGCGGTCCTTCGTGGCGTTCCGCAACGAGCGGCTGGCCGCGCCCATGGATTACCAGGGGCGGCCGCGCGCCGCCCGCACGGCACAGCAGCGGCAGAGCGCCCTGTCGTTCAGCGGGCCGCTGGTGCGCGACCGGGCGCATTATGTGATCGCCTACGAGCGGCAGGAGGCGCGCGAGCCGCTGGTGACGGGTGACGTGAGCACCCCGCCGGCGCAGGTGGCGTCGGGGATCGCGCGCGACTCGCTGGCGCGGGTGCTCGACGTGCTGGCGCGCCAGTACGGTACGGATGTCGCCGCGGGCCAGCTTGGGCGTCTGTCGCGGCGGCCGGTGTCGCAGGCCTTCTTCGCGCGTGTGGACTGGCAGGTCAGCCCCGCGCACCGCGCGATGACCCGGCTCACGGTGAGCGACTGGACCAACCCCCTCAGCGGCGGCGTGGACCAGCCCATCGCCCTGCGCGAAGCGCGCGCGGGCTTTGCGTCGCGCGAGGGGCAGCTGCTGTCCTCGCTCACGTCACAGATCGGCGGGCACGCGCTCAACGAGCTGCAGCTGGTGGTGGGGGGCTCGCGGCGCGGGCTCGACCCGGAGAGCCCGGGGGGGCCGCGCGGGTTCGTGCAGGTGCGCTCGCTGCTGCCCGATGGCACCACCGGCAACACGACCATCCAGTTCGGGGGCAATCGGCTGGCACCCGACCAGAGCCGCGAGTGGCAGCTCGCTCTCATCGATCGATTCGTGGTGCAACGCGGGGCCGTCCTGTGGACCGTGGGCACCGACAACGCGCTCGTGGGCACGCGCACGCAGATCGCCGAGGCGCAGCAGGGGCTGTTCGTGTTTCCGTCGATTGCCGCCCTCGAGGCCCGCCAGCCCGACCGGTTCACGCGCACCGTGCCGTTGGCCGGCACGGCGCCCGTGACCGTGCAGCGTGTGCTGGAGCTGGGCGCGTTCGCGCAGATGGAATGGCAGGTGACGGAGCAGCTGACCTGGACCAGCGGGCTCCGCTGGGATGCCACCGCGTTCCTGCACGCGCCCGTGGCGGACCCGGTGGTCGATGCCGCGTTCGGCGTGCACACCGCGCGGGCGCCGCACGACTGGGGGCAGTGGCAACCGCGCACCCAGCTGCTGTGGCGCGTGCAGCCGGACGCCCGGGACGTGCTCCGCGTGGGGGCGGGTGGGTTCGCGGCGCCGTGGCCGTACTACGTGGGGCACAACCAGCTTCTGTACTCGGGGCGCGCCCTCGCCGACGTCGATCTGCGCGGCGCGGCCACGCCGGTGCCGGATTTTGTGGGCTATCGCGCGTCGCCCTCCACGGTGCCGGGGCTGCCGCCGGGGGCCGTGCCGCCGCCGGCGTTCGTGAACGTGGCCGGCAACGTGCGGGCGCCGCAAACGCTCAAGGTGTCGGCCGCGTGGTCGCATCGCGTGGCCGACGGGGTGACGGCCACGCTGGGGGCGCACGGGTCGCGGCTGCGCGACGGGTACCACTACGTGGACCGGAACCTGCGCGGCACGCCGGCGTTCCGGCTGGAGGCCGAGGGGGGGCGGGGGGTGTGGGTGCCGGCGGCCAGCATACCGGCGGCCACCGGCATCACCGATGTGCGGGCCGCGTCGCGCGATCCGCGCTTTGCCCGCGTGCTGTCGCTGGAGTCGGGGGCGCGGGCCGCGCAGGGCGCGCTGACCGGTGAGCTGGCGTTCCGGCGGCGGGACCGCGTGGACGGGACGCTGGGCTACGCATGGTCCCGGGCCCGGGACAATTCGACGTTCGGCTGCTGCCTGGCGCGCACGGCCACCACCTTCACGCCGGTGGTCGATGACCCCCGGGATCTCCGGCAGGCGTGGGCGGCCTCCGACGTGGACGCGCGTCACCGGATCGTGGGCACCCTGCAGCTGCGGGCACCGCTCGGGGTGACGATCAGCGCCCGCTACCTCGGCACCAGCGGGCGTCCCTTCTCGCTGGTGGTGGACGGCGACATCAATGGCGACGAGGCCAATGGCAACGACCGGGCGTTCCTGTTCGACCCGGACGATCCGCGCACGCCGGCGGACGTCGCGGCCTCGATGCGCCGGGTGCTGGGCAATCCCGCCAACGTGGCCCGCCGCTACATCGCCGCCCATCTGGGCGAGGTGGCCGGGCGCAACACGCTCACCGCGCCCTGGTCCAACCGCATCGATGTGCGCCTCGCGCGGCCGGTCGCGGTACGTCGGGCAGGGATCGTGCGGCACGTCGAGGTGCTCGTGGACGTGTTCAATCTGGGGCACCTGCTCAACCGGCGGTGGGGCGCGCAGTCCCTGCTGCCGGTCGGGATTTCGGCGCAGAACCCCGTGGTGAACCGGGTGCCGTTACTGCGGGTGGTGGGGTTCGACCCCGCGGCGCAGCGGTACCGCTACACCGTGAACGAGTCGGCCGGGGTGCTCACGCGGGGCGGGGACCCGTACCAGGTGCAGGTCGGGGTGCGGCTCGCACGGTGACCTGGTGGGTGGCGGTTGGGCGGTTCATGCGGGGTGAGAGGCAACGCAGTAAGCCTTTCTAAAAGAATGCATTACAGTGACTTGATTCAACCAAATTCTCATAGTGCAGCGATGCGCGGCGGGATGTTGTCCACACCGCGCGCCGTGGGCGGTATCACGAATATGAGCAATTGGGCTGCAATGTTGACATCACATTTTAAATGGTTTTCAATTGTCGACATCGCGCCAGGCGCTCGGCGACTGCCGCCGAGCGCTGGCTCCGCGCTGCGCGTCAGATCGGCATGCCGTACAGCGACCCGCTGTAGTAGAAGAGCCGCCCTGGGCCTTTGGCCGTGAGCGACGCCGCGCCGAGCGACCACTCGCCGGGGAGGATCGGCACGCCGTGCTTCGCCATTGCATTCAGGTTGAAGACGACGTTCGTCGGGTAGAGAAACGCGCATTCGAGCCGCGTGATGCCGAAGTTCGGGCCATCGCTGACCGTGCCCGTGGCATTCCCCGACTCGTCGGCGAACGCCGTGATGTCGATCACAAAGCGCACCGACGACCGTGACCGGATGACGGTGCCGCCAGATGTCGCGCAATCGTAGTGCGCGTCGAGTACCCCCGTGAGCGTCACCAGAGCCGACCCGTTCTTCCCCAGGCCGCTCACCTGATAGTCGCAGGACAGCTCTCCCGTGGTCGAGTCCAGCGAGCACGACGTGCCCTCCATCGTGAAATGCGGGCTCCCGATCCCGCCGCCGCCGGGGCCGCCTTTGGCGAACGCCGCCGTGGGCTCCGCCGTCGGCTCGGCCGTCACGGCGGTGGGCGACTCGCTGCACGCGGCCAGACCGGCCAACGCCGCGAGGGTGACGGCAAGTGACATGTGTTTCATGGGGTAACTCCTGGGCTGAGTGGGACCGACACGCCAACCGGTGTTGGCATCATCACCCTAGACCCGCACCTCACGCGCCCCAATCACCGCCGTCCTGACGCGCTGTCCGGTGCGCGCCGTGGCGTGTTTCCCCCGACATTTTCCGCCTCGCCCCCGCCCGTCGCCCCCTACCGGCGGCTGATCACGCCCACCCAGCGGCTGGTGTTGCCGCGCCCGTCCACCCACGACACGATCAGCTTGCACTCGCTTGGCCCCGGCGCCTGCCCAACGTCCAGGCACAGCGATTTGCCCGGGCCCAGCACGCGGGGGCGTGTCCCCATCAGCCAGTCGGTGCGGTCGTCGGCCCCGGCCAGGAACCGTACCCCCAGCTCGAGCGCCACCTCGTCACCCACGTTCGTGATCGTGACCTGCCGCGTGCGGCCACGGCCGTGCGGAACTGCGGTGACTATGGCCGAACGCTGCATCAGGCTCCATGACGGAATGAGGGGGGACGGCGAAGGCTACCCCGCGCCCCGTCGGCGCGACAAGGTGCAGAGGCCAGCTCCGACCGGTTCTGAGCGGGCCGGCGCGCCGCCCCACTCAGGCGCGGGTGAGCGTGCCCTGCAGGTCGGTGCCCGGCGCGACGGTGTTGAACACGGTGCCGTACTTCTGCACGTTGGTGTGCAGCAGGGCGAGGCGCGTGTC
>CANJOX010000041.1 GCA_947475795.1 Gemmatimonadota bacterium | reverse complement strand
GGCGACCGTTTGTGCCGGGGGGCGTCATGCCACACTCCGCGGCCGGTCGGCCGCCGTGCGCGCCGCGGCGAGGGCGGCGTCAAAGGTTCCGGCGGGAAAGATCCGCACGGCGTTGCGCCAGCACATCGCGGCGATGTCGTCGGGGGAGGCGCCGGTGTGGGTGAGGGCTCGCAACTTGGTGAGCCCGGTGCAGAGCGTGAGATCGGCCGCCCAGAGCAGGCGCGAGGGGCCGACCCAGCGCATCGCTTCGTCGATCATGCCGCGATCGATGCCGCTCCCGGACAGGTCCATGACCACGTTGGGCATGTCGCGCACGGCGGGGTTGGTGTGCGCCCAATCGCCACCGCCGCCGATGTGCGCCAGCAGGAACGTGGTGCGCGGATGGCGCGCCGCCAGGCGGGCGAGTTCGATGCCGTCGGACGCGTCCTGATTCGGCCAATCGCGACGACGGTGCTGCCAGACATGCTGGAGGATCGGCACGCCGTACGTGGCGGCCGCGGCCGCGATGTCGTCGAGCAGCGCATCATCGGCACGTCGTCCAGCGGCCAGCTTGATGCCGACGGCGCCGCGCGCCATGCCCTGTTCGATCTCGGCGAGCGCGTGCGCCGTGAAGTTGGGATTGACCGCGACCCACGCCTTCACGTGGGGCGTCTGCGCCGCGGCATAGTCCAGCATCCACGCGTTCGCCGGCGTCTGATCGGCCGGTGAGGCGAAGTAGGTGGGCGACGTGGCCCCCCACGAGCCCAGCACGGACGCGACGTGACAACAGACGCCCATGCGGGCGCCCGCGTCGAGGCGCGACTGGTTGTACCGCGCCCAGTCGCTGCGATTGGTGTGGGGCGTGTGGAAGTGCGCGTGGACGTCGATGACGAGGTCGATGTCCCGCAGGGATATGTGGTCGTGCAGGCCGGCCATCCGGTCAATCCTCCATGCGTCGCGGCCCGGGCAACAAGGCCTGCGTGATGCCGGGCATCGCCCCGGCGAGCGCGTCGAGCGAGGGCTCATCGTGCGCCAGCGCGCCGAACTGGTAGGCCCCGCGCTTGAGCAGCACCCCCCCGCGCACCGCCGCGGCCACGAGGGCATCGAGCTGCTCCGGGGAGTCGCCGACCAACCGCCACATCATGGGGGGCCCCTCCGCGCGGACCCCCACCCACGGGGCCTCGGTAAGTGCCGTGCCGATGATCTCCTGCATCATGCCGCCGGCGATGGCCATGCGGTCGGCCACGTCCACCCGTTCATGCCACTCCAGCACGGCCTTCGCCGCCGCGAGCCCCGTGCTCTCGGTGGCGGCGGTGGAGGAGATCCACGTTTTCGTGGCGTGCGTCATGACGGCAGCGCGACCGACGAGGGCCGCGAGCGGGTAGCCGTTGGCCATGGCCTTGCCGAGGGTGGTGAGGTCGGGGGTGACGCCGGTGAGTGCTTGGACGCCGCCGGTGAGGACCCGGAAGGCCGTCTTGACCTCATCGAAAATGAGCACGGCGCCCGTGCGATCGGCGAGTCGCCGCGCCGTTGCAAGCCACGCGACCGACGCCACCTCATGCACCAGCGGCTCGATGATGATCGCCGCCGGCGCCTGATCCAGCGCGGCGACGGTGGCCTCGAGGGCGGCAACGTCGTTGAAGGGCACCCACGATACGGCGTCCCGCACCGCGCGCGGCACCCCGGGCGCGTCGCTGCACCAGTCGAGCCACCCGAAATACCCCGCGGCGATCACGTGCTCGCGCTGCGTGCAGGCCCGCGCGAGCCGGATGGCAGCGGCGCTCGCTTCGGCGCCCGTGCGCAGAAAACGCACCTGCTCCGCCGACGGTATGACGTCGATCAGTCGCTCCGCGACCTCGACTTCAAGCCGGTGGGGGAGCGTGGTGACGTTGCCGCGCGAGGCCGCGTCGACGACCGCGCGGGTGACGGCGGGATCGGCATAGCCGATGCCGACCGCGCCCAACGCCATGCCACAGTCGAGGAACCGGCGGCCGTCGGGGGTCCAGAGCCAACAACCGTCCGCGCGTTCGAAGTGGGTGGGAACGGCGGCGTCGAGCGCCCGCGTCCCGTACAGCGCGTCCGGGCGCTTACTGCCCGTGGAACTCCCTCCCGGAATGACGTCGGCCGCGCGCGAGCGCCAGTCGTCGTCTGGGGTTCCGGCAAAGGAGATCCCGCGCGTCACGCGTCGCCTCCGCTCTCCTGCACCGCCGCATCCTGCGATGCCGCATCCTGCGATGCCGCATCCTGCGATGCCGCATCCTGCGATGCCGCGTCGCGGGCGGCCAGCGCCCGCTCGACCGCGAGCCGCGATTCCCGCTCGACCGTGCGCAGCACCTCGATGCTGGCGGTGCGCAACAGCAGCAGCTCCTTCTGGTCGGGCTCAGCGCGGAAGACCACGGAGCGCAGCGCTCGCATGATGAGTTCGGGGCTGCGCGTCTTGAAATAGGCCAGCGCCTCGAGGGCCTTTTCGGCGTCACGAAACGTGAGCTCGAACTCCTGCATCGTGGGCGCCCCCTTCGCGAGCTTGGGGCCTGCCAGCTTTTTCGTGGCGTCGCCGGCCAGCAGATGGCACTCGTAGAGCGCGAGCAGACACGCCTGCGCGATGTTCAGCGAGAAGTGCTCCGTGGTCGGGATGGTGGCCACGGCATGCGCGCGATCGAGCGCGTCGTTGGGGAGCCCGTGATCTTCACGGCCGAACATGATCGCAACACGGCCATGCTGCGCATGCGCGAGCAGATCGACGGCGGCCGTCCGCGGCGTGTGGCGATCCCACTTGGCGGCGCGGCGACGCCCCGAGAAGGCCACCACGTAGCGGCAGTCGGCGAGCGCCTCGTCGATCGTGTCGAAATGCTGAATGCGCTCGACCACGTCGCGGGTATCATGCGCGATCTGTTCGAGGCGGTTTTTATCGTACGGGCAGGGGCGAATGAGACGCAGGTCGACGGCACCCATGTTCTTCATGGCGCGGACGACCGCGCCGATGTTGATGGGATCCTGCGACTCATAAAGGACCACCGTGACGGCGGTCATGACAGTCTGGGACATCCGGCGGAAATTCGGGGACGGTCGCCCCCGAGGTGGGAGTGACACGGGTGCCTGGCGCAACAGCGGGCACCCTCGGTGCCCGGCGCAAGATAGCCGCTCAGCGCGCCGGGAGGTGCAGCCGGATGGCGCGTGCCGGATTCTGCCGGTCGCCGCGCAGGTAGGCATACGCCGCCGCGGCCGGCGCGTCGTGCGACCGGCCACTGAGGACCAGTTGCCCACGTCGCCGCGCCCGCTCGGGGGGACGCTCGTTCACGACGAGGTCGAACGCGACGGTGCCGTTTGCGGTGCATGGCAGGTCGTCGCGGCGCCACACGAAGCGCGCGTGCCAGCCACGCCCGGGCCCGAGCTTGCGGTGTTCGGTGAGCGGCAGCGGCCAGTGTCCGGGCAGCAGCCGCGTGGTGCGCCCCGCCCCATCCTGCGGCACGAAGAGCCCCGCCTGCGACCACCCCGCACTAGGGGCAGCCCAGTACCACTGTACCCCGTCGGCGTTGGTGTCGGCCCGCTCGTTGTCGAGGGGATTGTCGGGGCCGTCCGGCCCGACCACCGAGCCCGTGTGCGCCTCCACCTCGACGACCACGTGATCCGCATCGGCGGTGATGGTGACCACGGCCGTGGGGCTGCCGGCCTCCTCCCACGCTAATTCGGTGCGGAGGTAGTGTGCCGCGCCCAGCGTGCACGACCACGGAGTGGTGACCTCCAACGGCGGGGTGAGCGCTGCGGCCGGTGGCGGCGACGGCGTCTCCTCCTTGTCGTGGGGGACGACGAGCCCTTCGAGGTCGACGCTGCTGCGGGCATGACGCGCCAGCAACTCAATGTGCCAGCCATGCGGCGCGGCGCCGTGCACGGCGGTGGTGCCGTCGTCGGTGGTCACATGCGCGACCGGCACCGCGCCACCGGTCGGATCGAGGCGCACCGTACGCACGGCGGCGACCGTCCCCGTGGGGTGCCAGCGCCAGACCGACACGAGACGACCGCACGCCCCGTGCAGTTCGATGGCATGGCGCGACACGTCGGGGCACCCGGGCGCGCCGGGGACGCGCATCCGCAGCAGCGTGGCGGGCACGTTGGTGGCCAGGTCGAGGCGCGCGGGCGCCGACGGCACGTCGTCACCGCGCGCCGAGACCGCGACGGCGTCGAGCGCGGCCGTCCGCGGCGCGCCCTCGGCGTCCGGCTCGAGGGCGACCGCTTCGACCGCGGCGAGAAAGTCGAAGCCGTCTTCGAGGCCGCCCGCGCCGCGGCGCACCGCCGAGGTGAGCGCGTGGGGGACCGTCTGCGTGGCCGCGCCGCAGAGCGGCAGGGTGATCGTGACCGGCGCGGACGCGTCGTCCGGGGATTGCCAGTCGAGCACGTCAACCAGATAGCCTTCACACACCACCACCGTGCGCGTGGCCTGCACCGCGCCGCCGATGTGGGCCGTCTTGCGCATCCACCCCATGCCCCCGCGATCCTCGAAGGCCTGCAGCTGCGCCGGCGACGGGGGCTGTGATGCCCCATTCACCAGCGGCGCATGGTGGGCGAGCGTGCTGCGATACCAGTGCAGCGTACGCTCGACGTAGCTGCCGGTACCGGGATCCTGGAGCCAGCGTTCGGCGCCCGTCTGCAGGGTGAGCGCGAGCCGGTCGGGGTGCCCGTGGCCGGCGCCGGTGTGACCGCCCTCGAGCGCCACGTAGACACGCCCGTGCTCGCGTCGCAGCACCGCGAGCCCCTGCGACGGCAACGAGACGCTGGCAGGGTGCCATGCCGCACCCGCGACGGGATCAGGCGCCGCCATCAGCAGCGCGCGCCACGACAGGTCGGCACGCGACAGTGCCGACGGGCCATCGTCACGCTCGGCGTCGGCGGTGGACCAGACGCGGGCCTCCGCCCGCCGCGCGAGGGTGCCATCGTAGAGCTTTGTCAGCAGCGCGGCGAGCCGTGGGTCGTACCGGTGCGCGAGCCCCACTTCGCACCATTCGGCGAACCGCCACTGCCGGACGGACACCCCGTACTTGGCATCGCGACGGGAGGGGAGCGTGTCGTCGGGGAGCACCCCGAGGAACGGGGTGACGAATCCGGCGGTGAAGCGCGCATCAAGTGCCCGGGGCAACTGGCGACCGCTCGCCTGCAGCAGTTGCACCCCGTACCACAGCCCGCGGTGCGCGAACAGATGATAGTTCTCGCCTTCGTACCACGTGCCGTCGGGGAGCAGCCCCTCCCCGACCAGCCGGTGCAGCCGCTGCTCGGCGTCGACGCGCTGTTCGAAGGCACGCGCGTCGTCGAGCAGGCGCAGGGCCGACAGGATGGCCACCTCGTTCCAGACCTGCCGGTTGGAGAGCCCCTCATCGAACGACGCGATGAGCGCGGCCGAGGGCGCGATAACGCGGTCGCGCAGGCGCGCGCCGACCGCGTGAACACCCGGTGCCCCGGCCGTCTCCAGCAGGTCGAGCGCGTGGCAAGCGTTGAGCAGCCAGATGGACTCGAGGTACGTGCTGAAGAACGGCCGTGAAGGGCCGAGCACGTTGTCCCGATTGGGCCATCCGGCGTAGCGCTCCGAGAGCGCGTCGAGGATCTGCGCGGCGAGCGCCGCATCCCGGGGATCCCCCCGCAGTGCGAAGAGCGCGGCGGCATGTACGGCGCGTTCCACGGTGTACAGCTGGGCGCCCATGGCCCACCAGTCGTCGTGCTCCGCCCCGTGGAAGACGCCGCCGCACCGCTCGCAGCGATGCGCGTGCGGCGACCATGGATCGAACACCAACGGAATCCCATGGTGCGGGCACCGTCCGCCCGCACGGGTGAGGCGCGCCTTCTGCGCAGGGATGGGGAGCGGCCGGGTGCGCAGGGGGTCCAGCTCGCGCGCGAGCCCGTCGAGGAGGGGCGCCAGCGATGTGCCCGACGCCGTGTCCCGACGGCGATGCGTCAGGTTGACGGGCAACAGCCGTGATTGCACGGCGGGGGGGGCGGGCGGCGTCATGGGCGCTCCCGGCGGGACCAGCGCGCCACCGAGACCAGCTCGCCGCGCAGATCCATGACAACGCCGTCGAGGCGGCGCGAGCGCCCCTGCACGCCGCGGGCGTGGTACAGCCACGCGACGGGCATGTCGCGATCGAGTTGCTCCTCGACGGCACGCCAGGCGGCCGTCGCGGCGACGGGCGCTGCGCGGCGCGCCGCGTCGAGAGCGGCGTCCAGCGCGGCGGTGTGGAATCCGGTGTAGTCGAGTGCCCCGCCGCGTTGTGCGCCGTCGAAGAGCGCCGAGAGGTGACCGAGGGCGATATCCCCCGGAATGCCGGTGACCACGAGATCGAACGCCTTCTGCGGCGCCCGGACGGTGGCCAGAAACGTGGCGAGCTCCATCACGCGAATGGTGAGGTCGATGCCACGGGCGGCGAGATCGGCCTGGACGAGCTGTTCGACGGCCATGTCCCCGCTCCCCACGGTGAGCAGCGTGAGACGGAGCGGCACACCGCCGTGGGCACGGGTGGCGCCACGGCGCACCCAGCCCGCGGCGTCGAGCAGGGCGTCGGCCTGCGCGGTGTCGGGGTGCGGGACGCCCGTGGTCGAGAACGGCAGTCCGGGGGGAATGGCGCCGACGGCGGGCGTGGCGAAGCCGGCGACCGCGGCGCGGACGAGGCGCGCGCGGTCGATCGACAGCGCCACGGCGCGGCGGACGCGCCCATCGTTGAACGGCGCGCGGGTGGTATTGAACGCCAGCACCGTGGAGAAGAGCGCCGGCGGGGTGAGCAACTCGAGCGACGGATCTTGTTGCACGAGCCGGGCCATGGTGGGCGAGACGCCGGCGACGTCGAGCTCTCCGCTGACCAGGCCGGCAAACTTCGTGGCCGACTCATCGACTACGGCCACCACGATGACGCGGGCGCGCGGCGGCCCCCCGAGGGCGGCGGGGAACGCGTCGTTGCGCACGAAGCGCCATTGCCGGCCGGCCACACGCGACGCGAAGCGAAACGGGCCGTTGCCGACGGGCGCGGTGGCGTACGGGTGCGCGCGCCATCGTGCGCGAGGGACCGAGTCGAGCAGATGCTGCGGCACCAGCGGCAGTTCCGAAAGGATCGTGGGCAGCTCGGCGCGCGGTTCGCGAAACACCATGCGCACCGTGCGGGGATCAACGACGACGACCGAATCCATCGCCGCCACATCGGCCGCGCGCGGCGAACCGAGGGCGGTGTCGCGCGCGGCGGCGATAGTGAACGCGACATCGGCGGCGGTGGTGGCGTGCCCGTCGTGCCAGCGCAGGCTGTCGTGCAGGGTGAAGGTGACGACGCGGTGCGCGGCATCCCACGCCCACGCGCGCGCGAAATACGGCACCGGGCGGAGGGCGCTGTCGAGGCGGACGAGCGTGACGAAGAGCGCGTGCCGCTGCAGCTGCCGGGAGAGCGGATGGATGGTGACCAGCGGATTGCCCGATTCCAGATCGGTGCCCGAGGCCATGACGATGGTACCGGCCGGCCGCTCGGGGCGCGCGCACCCCGCGGCGCCGGCGAGGAGGCCCACGACGGAGAGCGCCGCGAACACACGCGGGACGGCGAACCGCGCACGGGTTGACGTGCCGGTCCCGCGAGGCATCATCCTCTCGTGCATCGTCTCTCGATCCGCGTGCTGGACGCGCTGCTGCTGCTCTGGCTGGTCACGACGATCACCTTCGCGCTGATCCATCTGGCGCCGGGTGATCCGGCGGCGTTGCTGATCTCCCCGACGGCGAGCGCCACCGACGCGGCGCGCCAACGGGCGGCGTGGGGGCTGGATGCCCCGCTCCCGGTGCAATATGGCCGATGGCTGAGCGGTGTGCTGCGGGGGGATCTGGGCGAGAGCCTGGTGCGCGCACAGCCCGTGACCACCGTGATCGGCGAGGCGCTGCCAGTGTCGCTGTTCCTGGGCGGCGTGTCGCTGCTGGCCAGCGTCGTGCTGGGGACACTACTGGGGGCGATGCAGGCGCTGCGCGCGTCCCGCCGGACCGACACGGTGGTGACGATGGTCAGCACGGCGCTGTATGCGGCGCCGAGCTTCTGGCTCGCGTTGGCGATGGTGACGGTGTTCACGTCGGGGGTGGCGTGGCTGGGGCTTCCCGAGTGGCTGCGACTGCCGGCGTTCGGGATGCAGGATCCCGCCGCTGATCCGACGGTGATCGGGTGGAGTGACCGCTGGCGACACGCCGTGTTGCCGCTGCTGGTGCTGTCCGTGCCCGGGGCGGCGGGTGTCGCGCGGTACGCACGGCGCGCGATTCGCGAGGCGGCCACCGCACCGCACGCGCGCGCGGCGCTGGCCCGCGGCCTGTCGCGCAGCGCGGCAGAGCGGCGCCACGTGCTGCGCAATGCGCTGACGCCGTTGGTGGTGCTGGTGGGGCTGACGTTGCCGGGGGTGATCGCCGGCTCCGTGTTCGTGGAACAGGTGTTCGCATGGCCCGGGCTCGGGCGCACGATGCTGTCGGCCATTGCCGGGCGCGACTACCCCGTGGTGCTGGGGCTCACGCTCGTGTACACGGGCGCGGTGGTCACCGCGAATCTGCTGGCCGATCTGGTGCTGCTCCGGCTCGACCCGCGGCGGCGTGCATGACGGCGGCGCCCATGCGTGAGCGGCGCAGGACCGAGACGCGCGTGCCCCCCGCCCTGCGGTGGTCCGGGAGCCTGCTGCTGCTGATCGTCGTGGCGGCACTCGTCGTACCGATGCTCGCGACGGACGGCTCGCGCGCCATCGGCGACGTGATGGCGACGCGGTTGGTGCCGCCGCTGACACGCGATGCGCACGGCGTATGGCATGCGCTGGGGACGGACGCCTTCGGACGTGACCTCATGGTGCGCCTCTGGGTGGGCGCACGGGTGTCGCTCGGGGTGGGCGCGAGCGGGGCCCTGTTGAGCGGGGCGCTGGGCGTGCTACTGGGCGCGGTGGCCGGCTGGCGCGGCGGGTTCACGGAGCGGATGATCGTGGCCGTGAGTGATGCGCTGCTGGCGATACCGCGGCTGGTGCTGTTGCTGGTGATCGCGTCGTTATGGGGACCGGGGCTGGGGGTGGTGGTCACCGTGCTCGGGCTGACCGGATGGATGTCGGTGATGCGGCTGGTGCGCGCCGATGTACGCGGGGTGCGTGCGTTGGCGTTCGTGGAGAGTGCGACGGCACTGGGGGTCCCGTCGTGGCGGGTACTCCGACGCCATGTGCTGCCGAACGCGCTGGGGAGTGCACTGGTGGCGGTGACCCTCGGGGTGGGCAACGCGATGCTGCTGGAAAGCGGCCTCTCGTTTCTGGGGCTGGGCATTCAGCCGCCGGCCTCGAGCTGGGGGAACATGATCGCCGGCGGCCGCGAGTGGCTGCTAGTGGCGCCGTGGATCGCGCTCATGCCCGGCGTGGCCCTGATCACGACCGTTGTGGCCTGCACAGTGTTGGGCGACGCGCTGGGCGACGGACGCGTGGACCGTGAGGGGCCGCGCTGATCGTTCGTCAGACGCCGACGGCGTGGTGGCCCCGCGTCAGGCCGTGGTGATCAGCATGGTCACGATCTCCCGCGGCCCCGCCTGAAACGCAACGCGGGCACCGCTGGCGACGGGATCGCCGAGGGGTGTTTCGTCGAGCCGGCAGCGGGTGATCTGCCACGGGCCCTCGTGGGGGAGATGCCACGTGCCGCGGGTGGGATGGGCCGTGAGATTGACCGCGCGCAGGATCACGCCGTCGTGCTGCTGCGCGAGCGTGATCGCGGAGGCCTCGAGGCCGATGCCCGTGAGCGTCACGCCGGCGATGCGCTCGGAGAGGGTGTGGTGGTCGAGATCGCGCACCGTGTGCCCGGCGAGTGGCAGCAGGAGCGCATCGGCGGTCGCACCGACGGTGTGTGTCCACGCCGCCGCGGCGTGTGCGTTGTCCTGAGCGTCGCCGAGCGTGTCGCCCCCGACGTCGAGCAAAAACACCCCAAGGCGGGCGCGGAACGGGCCGCGACACTGTGCTTCAGGGGTGGCCGACGGCCAACCGGCATGGCCCGGACGCTCGGGGAGATCGGCCCGCGAGAGTGCACCGACGGCACGCAGCAGCGTCACGGCCAGCGCGCCCGGCGTGGATTCCGCTTCGGCCAGCCCATCCGTCAGCAGCACCGTGCTGTGCGCACCGGCCGTCTGGGCGACCCAGCGATGCAGCGGCATGGTGGGGACGACGGTTTCGCGCGGCGTGGCGGACACGTCAGCTGGTGCGGCGGCCACCGCTCGTATCACGGGTCCGAAGGCGGCGTCGGCGGTGGTGACGGCATCGGCGAGTCCGGTGCGCCAGATCAGCTGCAGCCGGTGGTCCCGCTTGCGATTGTCCCCGTGCACGTCACACCGCAGCGATGCGGCCCCCGCGTCGAGCACGAGGGTGGTGTCCACGCGCACGTCGCGGGCCGCCGTTTCCCAGCGCAGGCGGACGGCGACGCGCAGGGGGCCGTGGTGACGCAGCTGCGTGGCCACACAGCGCAGCGACTCCCCTGCTCCGCGCAGCGACGGCGTGTAGCTGTCGCCGACATCGGTGGTGGTCACCAGCGCGAGCGCGTCGTCGATCCGACGTCCACCCTGCTCGAGGCACACGCGCCCGTCGTGAACGGTCACGCGCAGTGTGTCGTTTTCCAGCACGATGGTCCCGTCGTCGTCGCGCACCGTGAGGGGCGGCAGCGCGACGGGTGGCGCCGCGTCCGCTCGCGGCGTGCGTCTGCCGCCGATGCAGCGCACACCGAACGCGGGCACCGGTGGCACCCACACGAGTACGTCGTGCTCGCGGACGAGGTCGTTGTCGGGATAGTGCTGCGGGGATTCGCGCCGGAGGGGGGCAACCCGCGTGCGCCGTAGTTGCAGGGTGACGCCGTGCTGCGCCGCCCACGACGCGGCGTGGTGCGCCGGATCCCCCATGGGGACCGCCGCGGCCGCGGCGCTGCCCGGGCCCACGGGGACGTCGCCCAGCGTCTCGACGAGGCGGCACTCGGCCACGCCACCACGCGCGGCCGCGGTGCGATTCCGTACCACCAGCAGGCCGTGGCCGACCGGGCGCGCGCGCGCCGCGACGACATCGTGCTGCAGGACGAGGTCGAGGGCCGCCTCGCGCAGTCCGAGGGCCTGCGCGCGGACGCTCTCCTGCCGCGCGTCCATGGCGCGTGCCACTGCGTCAATGGAACACCCGCACAACGTGTCATGGGGGTGCGTTGCGAGGAGTTCCTGCCACGCCGCGTTGAGCAGCGCGGGGAGTTGGGCGAGGGTGAGGCGCGCCTCGGGGCTCACGTGACGCGCCCGGGCCTCGGCTGCGCGCAGCCACGCCACGGCGAGCCACGGCTCGACGTCACGCAGCAGCAGGCGTTCGAGCTGGGCATTGCGGCGCTTCTGGTGCGCGCGGGTGCCGAGTGTGCCGCCGAGCGTCCAGGTGTAGCCGTACGAGTCCCGCAATTCACCGCGAACCTCGGGGAGCGCGGTGTGTGCGGCGGCACGCGTGAGCCGATCGGCAAAGTCGGCGAGGGTGGTACGCTGCACCCGCGCGGCCGGTGCGGCCGCGTCGCGCAAGGCGTTGACCGCGGACTCGACATCCGGCTGCAGCGCATGATGGTCGGCGCCGTTGGGGAGGAGCACCACACCGGTGCGGTTCCGCGCCGCATACATCGCCGCGAGGCGCGTCCAGCGCTCGCGGGCGGCGTCGGGGTGGGCCGGCAGCGCGCTCCCCACCTCGTACCCGTCGGGCGGGAGGTGGTACGCGAGGACCGACGCCCCGTCGGCTCCGGTCCAGCGGACGGCATCGGACACCGGGTGGGTGGCGCCCCCCATGCCGCGCCAGACGATGGCGACGCCGAAGCCATAGCCCGCCGCGATACTGGGGAGCGCCGCCGGGTGGCCGAAGGTGTCGGGGCAGTACGCCACCTTGGGCGAGACGGCGCCGAACCGGTACAGCACCCGTCGGCCCGCTTCGAGGTTACGGAGGATGGCTTCGCCGGACGGGATCAGGTTGTCGGCCAGCACGAACCACGGACCAGCCTCCAGCGCGCCGCCCTGCAGCCGGTCGCGCAGCGTCACGTCGCGTTCGGGGCGCACCGCGAGATAGTCGAGCAGCGTGATCGCCTGCCCGTCGAGCAGAAAGGGCGCCGGGGCTGGATGCCCCTCCCCGGGAGGCGCGAGGAGGGCGTCGATCAGCGCCACCAGACGCTGCCGGAAGCGCGCCGCCGGGTGATACCACTCCCGGTCCCAGTGCGTGTGTGCGACAACGCAAACGTCGAGGGGGGCGCGAGAAGCGGTCACAGGCGGAAGGTAGCGCGCCCACGTGGAGCATGGCCAGCGGCGCGCGCGACGGTCACGCGTGTGGTTGACCACGGAGGCACGGCCATCGACCTTTCGCGGGCTGATGGACGCACTGATTTCCGTTTCCGGATGACCGCTTGGAATTTCTGACCGAGTTCTACCACAGGCTTCGCGATCTCCCCGCGCTGGTGCAATGGGCCGGGTACGTGGGGCTGACGATCATCATCTTCGCCGAAACCGGCCTGTTGGTCGGGTTTTTTCTCCCCGGGGATTCGCTGCTGGTTACCGCGGGACTCCTGGCCGCCGATCCGGCGTTCGGGCTGAACCTGTGGTTGCTGGGGCTGATCCTCACGGTGGCGGCGATCGTGGGCGACACGGTGGGCTACAATGTGGGCAAGGCGACCGGGCCGCGGATCTTCACGCGCGAGGACTCGCTGTTCTTCCACAAGGACCACCTGCTGAAAGCGCAGGCGTTCTACGAGCGGCACGGCGGGAAGACCATCGTTATCGCCCGCTTCATGCCGATCGTGCGCACGTTCGCGCCGGTCGTCGCCGGCGTGGGCCGCATGCGGTATGCTTCATTTCTGGCGTACAATGTGTTCGGCGGTGTGCTCTGGATCTGGAGCATGCTGCTCACCGGCTTTGTGCTGGCGAAGACGGTGCCCGGCGTCGCCAAACACGTGGAAAAAGTGATTCTGGTGGTGGTGTTTCTCTCGGTGCTCCCCGGTCTCATTGCATGGTTGCGCACCCGGCGCGCGCAGGCGAAGGCCTGAGCACGCCGCTCTTACGTCCGTATCCCCGTTCTTCCTCACGGAGACATCGCATGGCCCATACTCTTCCGCCGCTGCCGTACGCCCCCGAGGCGCTCGAGCCGCACATCGATGCGCAGACCATGAACATCCATCATGGCAAGCATCATCAGGCGTACGTCACGAACCTGAACGCCGCCATCGAGAAGGCGCCGGAGCTGGCGTCGTGGTCGATCGACGAGCTGTGCAGCAAGATCAACGAGGTGCCGGAGGCGGTGCGCACCGCCGTGCGCAACAACGGCGGCGGCCACTGGAACCACTCGCTGTTCTGGCAGACGATGGCGCCGAATGCCGGCGGCGAGCCCACGGGCGCGCTGGCCGAGGCCATCACGAAGGCCT
Source organism: Gemmatimonadota bacterium (assembly GCA_947475795.1). The sequence goes on along the minus strand of CANJOX010000041.1, from coordinate 323 downwards.
TTGGTTCGTTCGCGACGTTCAAGGAGCAGTTCCAGGCCGCCGGCCTGGGTCGTTTCGGATCCGGCTGGGCGTGGCTGGTGTCCACCAACGGCACGCTCTCGATCATGAGCACGCCGAATCAGGACAACCCGCTCATGGAAGGCAAGCACGCGCTCCTCGGCTGCGACGTGTGGGAGCACGCGTACTACCTGAAGTATCAGAACCGCCGCGCGGATTACCTGGGCGCCTACTGGAACGTGGTGAACTGGGCCGAAGTCGCGAAGCGCTTCGCTGCCTGAGTCCGGCGTGATGAAGAACGACAGAAGGGGCGCCGTGCATGCACG